>CAZACH010000014.1:0-17365 GCA_964483275.1 uncultured Sphingomonadaceae bacterium
GGCAGGCGCTTCTGGCTGCGGATGAAGTGGGGGAACTTCATCGGATCGCGCACGAAGAAGACCGGCGTGTTGTTGCCGACGAGGTCGTAATTGCCCTCGCTCGTATAGAATTTGAGGCTGAAGCCGCGCACGTCGCGCCATGTGTCGGGGCTGCCCATCTCGCCCGCGACGGTCGAGAAGCGGGCCAGCATGTCGGTTTTCGCGCCCTTCTGGAACAGCGCCGCCTTGGTATAGGCGGACATGTCCTCGGTGGTTTCCAGCACACCGAACGCGCCCGAGCCCTTGGCGTGCGGCTGGCGCTCCGGCACCTTCTCGCGGTTGAAATGCGCCATCTGCTCAAGGAAATGCACATCGTGCAGCAGGATCGGGCCGTCGGGGCCGACCGTCAGCGAATTGCGGTCGCTGACGGCGGGGGCGCCGGTGCTCATCGTCGATGCGACGTTTTCGACATCTTTGGAAGTAGACATGTCCTATCTCCTGTTCTGGTTGCTTCCATATTCGATCTAGCCGACGCAGTTTGCAACCAATGTTACAGCATTCTCGATCGGCGCGGGGCCGGGCGGCAGGCGGGCATCCGCGTCGCGTGCCCCGCCCGGCGCGCTTAGGCGGACCGTCGATGCCCGTGGCGTCCCGGTGGTTGTCGACGGCCCGGCACAATCTTCCCGGTCTGCGCCGCGCCGCCCTGTTCGCGCTGGTCGTCGCCGGCCACCTGCTGTTGATCTGGGCGCTGCTGCGGCTGGCGCCGGAGCTGCCGATGCGCTTCGCTGGCGGATCGGGGCTGACGGTCGTGGACCTGATGCCGCAAGCCGCCAGCGAAAGCGCGGAGAGCGGGGAGGACAGCGAGGCCGAGGCCGCCGAGGCGGCGGAGGACGCCCCGGTTCCGCCCGCCCCGCCCGAAACGCCGGTGGCGCCGCCGGCGTCCGACATCTGGTCGAAGGTGATCCCCCTCAACCGCGAGCAGATGGCCGCCGCCGATATCGCGAAGATGCCGGATCGCCGCGCCGCCGCCGGGGCGACGGGCCAGGACGCCGCGCGCGGGCCGGCCGGCGGCGATGCGGAGGGGCCGGGCACGGGACCGAACGGGGAGCCGCTCTACAACGCCGACTGGTATCGCCGGCCGACCCGCGCGGAACTGGGCTTTTACCTGCCGGCGGGTGCCGCGCCGACCGGCTGGGGGATGATCGCCTGCCAGACCGCGCCGGATTTCCGGGTGGAGAATTGCCAGGAGATCGGCCAGTCGCCGCCCGGCTCGGGTCTCGCCCGCGCGGTGCGGCTGGCGGCATGGCAATTCCGTGTGCTGCCGCCCCGCATCGGCGGGCGTCCGATGGTCGGCGCCTGGGTGCGCATCCGTATTGATTATACCGTCGGCGGCGCGGAGAACTGAGCGGGGCCGACTGGATCATGCGCTTTTGCGGTGAACGACGTGCTGCCGGCGGCTGGTGTCGAGACAAAGCGTGAACCGCCTGCTAAAGGCCCGCCATGGCCCAGATTTTTTCCTTGCGGCGGTCGCCCGAGCTGGCGGTGGATTTCGGCACCGCCAACATGCGCGTCGTCCGGCGCGATGGCGGCGTGCTGTTCGACGAACCGTCGCTCTGCTGCTTCACGCGCGGCGACCGCAGCCCCACGCTCGTCGCCGCCGGCAGCGAGGCGCAGGCGATGGTCGATCGCACGCCCGCCTCGCTGGAGGTCCGGCGGCCGCTGTCCCGGGGCGTGTTGCAGGACATCGACGCCGCCCGCGCGCTGCTGCGCTATGCGATGCCGCGCGCGCTGGGACGGGAGCGCTATGGCGCGCCGCGCGCGCTGTTCGGCGTGCCCGCCGACGCGACGCAGGCCGAGCGCAAGGCGCTGCTGACCGCGGCAAGCGATGCCGGGCTGGGGCCGGTGCGCCTCGTCCCCGAATCCTTCGCGGCGGCGATCGGCGCGGACCTGCCCGTCTATGAGCCGACCGGCACGATGATCGTTGAATGCGGGGCGGGCACGACGGAAATCGCCGTGATCTCGCTTGGCGGCATCTGCCTGGCGCACTCCGTCCGTACCGGCGGCGCGGCGCTCAACCAGGCGATCGCCGACCATCTCCATTTCCAGCACAAGTTCCTGATCGGCGACCTCACCGCCGAGCAGATCAAGCGCGACCTGTTCACGCATGAGGCCGACGCGGCGGACCAGCCGGAGGATATCGAGGTCAAGGGCCGCAGCCTTGCCTCCGCCCGTCCGATGTCGATCCGCATCTCCCGGTCGGAACTGGTCGCGGTCGCCGAAAAGCATGTCGCCCACATCGTCGAGGCGGTCGGCGAAACCCTGGGCAAGACGCCGCCCGAACTCAGCCGCGACATCCACGACAATGGCATCATCCTCGCCGGCGGCGCGGCGATGCCGTTGCTCCGCGACAGGATCGCGGCGGCGACGGGCCTGCCCGTCGCCATCGCCGACGACCCGGATCATTGCGTGACGCGGGGGCTACAGCAGATGCTGGCCGACCCGGATCGCTGAGGCGGGCCGGGGCAGGGCGTCCGCTGTATCGCAGTCGCAGGCGGACGGCGCCGGTGTCGGGCCGGCATAGGCGGCGTCGCCGCCACGGCTGGCGCCGACCAGCGCGGCGATGCCGAGCGCGGCGACCAGCGCCGTCGCCGCCCAGCCGAGCCGGTTGGCCCGCGTGAACGCGAAGAAGCTGCCATAGATGAGGATCACGGCCAGCACGACGATGAGGCCGGAGACATCTTCCAGCCGATAGGGCCAATGGACGGCCCCGCCCAGACCAACAACGCGCGACATGCGACGTCCCTCGCCCTGCTAACCCGCCGTGACGCCGAGGCGCGGCAGGATCGCGAGACAGACGAAGAAGAACAGCGCCAGGAACAGCAGGACCAGCCCCAGCAGGACCCCCCAGCCGGGCGCGAGCGGCGCGCTGGCGCGCGGGCGTTCAGAGGCGACCACGGGCGAACCTCCTCACCGGGCGCCGCGTCGGCGCCGGCCAGGCGGCGCTGCGCTCGTACAGCAAGGTGACCATCGCCAGCATCACCCGCCGCACGGCGAGCGGTGCGCCGATGCGCGGATTGCACCACAGGTCGGCATAGAGCGCGGCATAATGGGCCAGCGCTTCGGAAAGGTCCGGCGCCGCGTGCCCTTTCAGCTTGCCGGCGAGGGCGTCGACGGCATCGCGCGCCGCGCCGGTCGGCAGGCGGCCGCCCTCGGCGCCGGACAGCACCGCGCGGCGTTGCGCCTCGATCGCGAACGAGGTCGGCGCAGCGTGGAACTGCCCGGCAAGCGCGTCCCGCAGGCAGCCGTGCCGGCCCGGCTCGCTCGCCAGCCGCAGCGCGAGGGCCAGCAACTGGTCCTCGGCGAGCGGCGACATTTCGAGGCGTTCGAGGTTGCTGAACCCGTCATCGTCCATCGTGCCCGCCAGCGTCCGCTCGATCGGGCAGGCCAGCATGCCCTCGGCGCGCTCCACGGCCTCGCTCAGCAGGCCGTCGACGAATTGCGCCCCGCTGGTCGCCTTTTTATCCATCACTTCCAGCATGTTTCGCTCCAGTCGGCCGAATACGCGCGGTCACGCGGCGCTTGGCGGTTCGGGCCGATCGGGCGGCGAGGGGGCCGGATTGCGCGGACGGCGGCTGACGAAGGGCACGACATTGTCGCGCTCCGCCTCATCCTTCCCATGCTTGTCCTGCTCCGCCCGGCCGGCGGAGTCGCCCTGCTCATCGCTGATCATGCCACGCTCCTGGCGGCAACGGCCGCACGCGCTGTCATCGGTTTGAGATGCACCATCCCCGGTCCCGCGTCCGTGCGAGCCGGGGGTGCTAGCCTTCGACGAGTCTGCCGGCGTGGTGCGCTGAGCACCTCAATGAGTGGAACTCACACATGGACGGAAGCATGGCCGAAATAAAAACAAAGTCAATCTGGCAGTTGTCCGGGCATTCGGGCGCAAGAACGCGAGGCCGGCCGGGTGGCGCATCACTGCAATTTTATTATTGAGACGGCGCAATAAATCTCGTTTGCCTTGCATAGGCCTGACGGTCATGCGCGCGGAATGGAAGGACGATGCCCGGATGAATGACAAGCGCAAGCCCCAGACGATCGCCGCCGCGCACGGCGTCGCGACCGATGCCGCCTTCGGCGCGGTGGCCCCGCCCATCTATCTTTCGAGCACCTATGAATTCGCCGGCTATGAGCAGCCGCGTACCTATGACTATGGCCGGCTGGGCAATCCGACGCGCGATCTGCTGGGCGAAGCGCTGGCGAAGCTGGAAGGCGGCGCCGGCGCGGTCGTGACCTCCAGCGGCATGGCGGCGCTCGACCTCCTTGTCGGGCAGTTCCGCCCCAACGACCTGATCCTTGCGCCGCATGACTGCTATGGCGGCACGATGCGGCTGCTCAAGGCGCGCGCCGAGCGGCGCCATGTCACGGTGCGCTTCGTCGACCAGGGCGACGACGCCGCCTTCGCCGCCGGGCTGGCGGATGTGCCCGCGCTGGTGCTGATCGAAACGCCGAGCAACCCCCTGATGCGCGTCGTCGACATCGCCGCGCTTGCGGCGCGCGCGCGGGCGGCGGGCGCGGCGGTCGCGGTCGACAATACCTTCCTGTCGCCCGCGCTCCAGCAGCCGCTGGCGCTCGGCGCCGACTATGTCATCCATTCGACGACCAAATATCTCAACGGCCATTCCGACGTCATCGGCGGTGCGGTCGTCGCGGCGGACCCGGCGCAGGTCGAGCGCCTGCGGCATTGGGCGAATGTCGTCGGCTCGACCGGCGCGCCGTTCGATTCCTGGTTGACGCTGCGGGGGTTGCGCACCCTGTTCGCGCGGATCGAGCGGCAGCAGCGCAGCGCCATGGCGATCGCCAGCCGGCTGGAGCAGCATGGCGCGGTGGCGAAGGTCTTCTATCCCGGCCTTGCCTCGCACCCCGGCCATGCCATCGCCAGCCGCCAGCAGCGCGGTTTCGGCGCGATGCTGAGCTTCGAACTCGAAGGCGGCGCGGACGCGGTGAAGCGCTTCATCGAGGGCATGCGCGTCTTCGTGCTGGCGGAATCGCTCGGCGGCGTCGAAAGCCTCGCCGCCCACCCGGCGACGATGACCCATGCCGACATGGGCGAGGAAGCGCGGGCCGTGGCGGGGATCGGCGATGGCCTGATCCGCCTGTCGGTGGGTCTGGAGGACGAGGACGACCTGCTCGACGGCCTTGAGCAGGGGCTGGATGCATGCCGGCGGTGAAGCCCGTGAAATCGGGGGCGTCGTGTCGACCTATGTGCTGATCGTCGACCTGATCGGCGCTGTGATGGCGGTGATCGGTTTCCACATGGCGTTCCGGCAGGCGCTGGTGCGCCGGCTCGTGGGGCGGTTGCTGTCACGGCCGTCGCGACCCGCGCGGCCGGCCGGCGGCGAGGATGATCCGCTCACCTATGCCCTGCGCATTCCGGGGGTGATGATCATGATCTTCGGGCTGGCCATGGCCGCGACGATCACCCTCTATCATCTGAGCACCGCGCCGGCCGGCTGAACGCCTCGCCGATTGTTGGCCGGGCGCATATCGGTTAGGATGGCCCGATCAGCAGGAGAGGTGCTCGCATGCGCAAGAATCCTATGTGGTTGAGCGGACTGTTTCTGGCCGGGCTGCTCGGCGCCGCCCCCGGCATGACGGCGGCGGCAGCGGCGCAGAGTCTGGGCGCGCCCATCACCAACATCCTCGCCAACGCCTCCGACAATGCGCTCGACGCCCTTGCCGAGCCGGGGGCCTTCTATGCCGACGAGGCGGTGCGCATCCTTCTGCCCGGCCCGCTCGGCAAGGCGTCGGGGCTGTTGAAGCTGACCGACCAGGCCGGGCTGACCGGCGGCTTGACCAAGAGCCTCAACGACGCCGCCGGCCTCGCCGCGAAGGAGGCGAAGCCGATCTTCCGCAACGCCATCAACGGCATGACCGTGCAGGACGGCGTCGGCGTGATCTCCAAGAATGACGGCGCGACGCGCTATCTGCGCGAAAGCGCCGGCGGTGACCTGAAAACGAAGGTCCGGCCGCTGATCGTCAACGCGCTGACCGAGGTTGGCGCCTTCCAGCAGCTCGACAGGCTGGGCCAGGGTTCCAGCCTCGTCTCGACCGCCGGGCTAAGCCGCGACAGCCTGACCGACAGCGTCACCGAACAGGCGCTTGACGGCATCTTCAAATATATCGGCTCGGAGGAAGCGAAGCTGCGCGCCAATCCGCTCGACGCGGGCAAGAAGCTGCTTCAGGGTTTCGGGCGCTAGCGTTTGTCCGGGCTGGCGCCGCTCCCGCTTGAAGCGGACAAACGCTAGGCCGGCCAATTGTCCGGCAAAGGGCTGTGACGGGTGAAGAAGCCGGCAAGAATAAATAGCTTCCTTCAAGAGTTTGTCAGAAAAACCCACGATCCGGTTCGACGCTCCGAAGGGTCGATTTCTATTGCTGTTCTGTCCGTCTTCAGTCGTTGAGAGCAACTCGCAATCCTGATAAGACAGGCTTGTTCGATAAGGCCGGAGGCCGACGATCGCCCCCGGCCGGCAACGAGCGTGAGAAAACGGGGGATTGCCATGATATCCTTATCCAAGCGCCTCGCCGCCGAGGCATTCGGCACATTCTGGCTTGTTCTGGGGGGCTGCGGCAGCGCGGTGTTCGCGGCGGGCTTTCCGGGTCTCGGCATCGGCTTCGTGGGGGTCAGCCTCGCCTTCGGCCTGACGCTGCTGACCATGGCCTATTCCATCGGCCATATTTCGGGCTGTCATCTCAATCCGGCGGTGACGATCGGGCTGTGGGCCGGTCGCCGCTTCCCGGCCCGCGACATCCTGCCCTATATCATCGCGCAGCTTGTCGGCGCGATCATCGCCGCCGCCGTCATCTATCAGATCGCCAGCGGCAAGGCGGGCTTCGAGCTTGCGCCCAACGGCCTCGCGGTCAACGGCTATGGCGTGCAATCGCCGGGCGGCTATGCCCTCTCGTCCGGGTTGATCGCGGAGATCGTCCTGACGTTCGGCTTCCTGATCATCATCCTTGGCGCCACCGACACGCGCGCGCCGTCCGGCTTCGCGCCGATCGCCATCGGCCTGTCGCTGACGCTGATCCACCTGATCTGCATCCCGATCACCAACACCTCGGTCAATCCGGCGCGCAGCACCGGCCCGGCGCTGCTCGTCGGCGGTCTCGCGCTCCAGCAACTGTGGCTGTTCTGGGTGGCGCCGATCATCGGCGCGCTGCTCGCGGGCCTCGCCTATCGCGGCCTCGCCGGCGACCCGCCCGCCGCCCCGCCGATCACCGGGGAACCGCTCTGAAGCAGGAAGCCCGGCTGCATATGCAGCCGGGCTTTTCCTCCCGCGGTCCTTCCCACCTCCGTTCGTCCTGAGCCTGTCGAAGGACGACCGCGCCGGCTTGCGGGATCGGCTCGGGATATTGCGGGAAAGCCTGCGCTGTGGTCCTTCGACAGGCTCAGGACGAACGGAGGATATTCAGCGCTCGCTGCTTCAGGAGGGAGGGGGGTGTGATTTCGAGCCAGATGGACTCGAAAGTCACGGTCATCAAAAAGACAATCTAGGGTCGTCCCGGTTCAATCCGAACCGGGACGACCCTAGCGCAATTCGTCGAACCAACCGAGGCGGCGCATCAGCAGCTTCTCGCCTTCGAGCAGCAGCATCAATGCGACACCCATGCCGATGATCAGCGCGCCATCGGCCAGACTGAGCGGTCGGCTGTGGAACAGCGCATTCATGAACGGCGCATAGGTGAACAGCAACTGCGCCACGACGACGATCGCGATGGCGCCGAGCACCGCCGGGGTTCCCAGCGCACCGCGCCACGTCAGCGAGTGCATGCCGAGATAGCGGACGTTGAACAGATAGAAGATCTCGGCCACCACCAGCATGTTGACCACCATGGTCCGCGCCGTCTCGATGTCCCGCCCGGAGCCGAGCGCATGGAAGAAAAGGCCGAGCGAAATGCCGGCCAGCAGCACCGACACCAGCACCACCCGCCACAGCAGGAAGGGCGACAGCAGCGGCGCGCCGGCAGGGCGGGGGGCGCGCGCCATCACGCCCGGCTCGGACGGCTCGAAGGCGAGCACCAGCCCCAGCGTCGCCGCGAGGATGAGGTTGATCCACAGGATGTGCGTCGCCGTCATCGGCAGCGCGAAGCCGAGCAGGATCGCGAGCACCACGGCCAGCGTCTCGCCGCCATTGGTGGGCAGCGTCCACGAGATGACCTTGCGGATATTGTCATAGACCGTCCGGCCTTCGTGGATGGCGGCGACGATCGACGCGAAATTATCGTCGAGCAGCACCATCTCCGACGCTTCCTTCGCCGCCTCCGTGCCCTTGCGGCCCATCGCCGTGCCGACATCGGCCTGTTTCAGCGACGGCGCGTCGTTGACGCCGTCGCCGGTCATGGCGACGATCGCGCCGTCCGACTGGAGCGCCCGGACGATGCGCAGCTTATGCTCGGGGCTGGTCCGCGCGAAGACGGAGACGCGCTGGACCAGTTTGACCAGCGCATCGTCGGGCAGCGCGTCCAGTTCGGCACCGGTGATCGCCTGCGGATCGTCGGCAAGGTCGATCTGCTGCGCGATGGCAAGCGCGGTCGCGACGTGATCGCCGGTGATCATCTTCACGGCGATTCCGGCGGAGCGGCATTGGGCGATCGCCGCCACCGCCTCCTCGCGCGGTGGGTCGATGAAGCCCATCAGCCCCAGCAGCGTGGCGCCGCCGGACACATCCTCGAAAGACAGCCGCTCCTGCGCCATATCCAGCCGCTTCATGGCGAAGCCGAGGACACGCTCGCCGCGCGCGGCGGCGGCGGCGATGCGTTCGTCCCACACCGCCGGGTCCCCCCCCGTCATGGCGATCACGGCTTCGGGCGCGCCCTTGATATGGATGACGGTCTCGCCTGCCGGCCCGCGATGCAGCGTCGCCATGAAGCGATAGGCGGCATCGAAGGGAATCTCGTCCAGCCGCCGCCATTCGCCCCGGACATGGTCGGGATCGAGGCCGGTCTTCATCGCCAGCGCGACCAGCGCCCCTTCCATCGGATCGCCCTCGACCACCCAGTCGTCGCCCTTGTGGCGCAGCGCGGCATCGTTGCAGAGCAGGCCGCAGGCGACGATCGGCTCGGCGGCGGCGAGGGCGGTCGCGTCGTCATCGCCGTCGCCGGCGGTCAGGCTGCCCTGAGGGACATAGCCGGCGCCCTCGACCAGCAGTTCATGCCGCTCGATCAGGACGTGGCGCACGGTCATTTCGTTGCGGGTCAGCGTGCCGGTCTTGTCCGTGCAGATGACGGAGGTCGCGCCCAGCGTCTCGACGGCGGGCAGCTTGCGGACGACCGCGTTGCGCGCCGCCATGCGCTGCACGCCGATGGCGAGCGTGATGGTGATGACCGCCGGCAGCCCCTCGGGGATGATGCCGACCGACAGCGCCACCACCGCGATCAGGGCGTCTTCCCAGCCGAAGCCGCGCACCAGCACGGCGAAGGCGAAGAGCAGCACCGCGCCGCCGAGCACGACGCGCGTGAAGCGGTGCGCGAAGGCGTTGATCTGGCGCAGCAGCGGCGTCGTCGCCTGCTCGACATTCTGGAGCAGCGTGCTGATCCGGCCGATCTCGGTCCGCGTCCCGGTCTCGACGACGATGGCGGTCGCCTGCCCGGTCGTGACCAGCGTGCCGGAGAAGGCCATGCCGGAACGGTCGCCGAGCGGCGCGTCGCCGGCGACGGGCGCTTCGTTCTTCTCGGCAGTGACGGATTCGCCGGTCAGCAGCGCCTCGTCGATCGTCAGCCCGCGCGCGCGCAGCAGGCGCACGTCGGCGGGCACGCGGTCCCCCGCCTCAAGGATCACCGCGTCGCCCGGCACGAGGGTCGCTACCGGCACGGTCTGGCGCCGGCCGTCGCGCATCACCGCCGCGTGCGGGGAGATGAGGTCACGGATGGCGCCGAGCGCGCGCTCGGCCTTGCCCTCCTGCACGAAGCCGACGATGGCGTTGACCAGCACGACGACGAGGATCACGGCGGTATCGACGATGTGGCCGAGCAGGCCGGCGGCGAGCGCGCCCGCCAGCATGAAATAGATCAGCGGGCTGTGGAATTGCGCGAGAAAGCGCAAGAGCGGATGGGTCGCCGCCGCCTGCGGCAGGCTGTTGGGGCCGTGCGCCGCAAGACGCCGGGCGGCCTCCTCCTCGTCAAGCCCGGCGCGGTCGGCGGCCAGGCGCTCCAGCACCTCCGCTTCGGTCAGGGAATGCCAGGGTTGGTCGCTTTCGATCCGCACGCTATTCATCCTGCTTATTGCAGCGCATCCTTTATGGATGTGCAAGCCGGTGCCAGAATAAGCAGGGTCACGAAAGGCCGAACTGCGCGCGCGCGCGGGCGCCGGTCCGGTGGGGTCGATTTGAACGGGGAATGAGAGATGCTCAAGGATCTGGTCGCTATCGTCGATAATGCCTCGCTGTCCCAGGGCTTTATCCGGAATGCCCTTGCCTTTGCCGAAGCGCAGGACGCGCAGCTCGCCATCACCTTGCTGACCCGGGACTATATGAATGTGGCCGCCCTCTCGCCTTACGACCCGTCGGCGATCGCGATGGATCAGGTGATGGCCGACCAGCGCGAAGAACTTCGCGCGCTGGCATCGCTGACGGAAAAGGCCGCCGTGCCGGTGGAGCTGCGCGGGGTGGTCGAGGACAATGCCTATCTGCATGGCGCGTCGCGCATCGAGGGTCGCTATGCCGACCTGCTGCTGCTCGGCCCGCCGGCGAGCTATAGCGACCCACGGCTGCGGCGGCGCGTCGCGGAGACTGCGATCACCTCGTCGGGCGGGCCGCTGCTGATCGTGCCGGAACAGGGCGTCGCCGGGCGCATCCGCCGCGCGGCGGTGGGCTGGGACGCCTCCGCCGAAGCGCGCCGGGCGATCCGCGACCTGATGGTCCTGATCGAGCCGGGCGGCCATATCGACATCCTCACCGTCGATGCCGAGGAAAGCTGGGAGGGCCATGGCCCCTCGCCGGGCAGCGACATCGCCCGGAACCTCGCCCGCCACGGCCATGAGGTGGCCATCCATCACGAAAACTCCGTCGGCCGCACGGTTCACGAGGCGCTGGAGGCCGCCGCGCTCGCCCATGGCGCGGACATTCTCGCGATCGGCGCGTTTGCCCATTCGCGGGTGCGCGACATCCTGCTCGGCGGCGTCACCCGCGCCCTGCTCGGCGAAACGCGCCTGCCGCTGCTGCTGTCGCGCTGAGCCGCCCGGAGGATTGGATGAAGGTCGCCGTCTTCAGCACCAAATCCTATGACCGCGACTTTCTGTCGGCGGCGAACCGGGCGGCCGGCAGCCCGCATGAACTGGTCTTCCTGGAGCCGCGGCTTCAGGCGGAGACGGCGCCGCTCGCCGGCGATGCCGGCGCCGTCTGCGCCTTCGTCAACGACCGGCTGGACCGGCGGACGCTGACCTTGCTCGCCGCGCAGGGCATGCGCCTCGCGGCCCTGCGCAGCGCCGGCTTCAACCATGTCGACCTGGCGGCGGCGGAGGCGCTGGGCATCGCCGTGGCGCGGGTGCCGGCCTATTCCCCCCATGCGGTGGCGGAGCACACCGTCGCGCTGATCCTGTCGCTCAACCGCCAGATCCATCGCGCCTATGCCCGGGTGCGCGAAGGCAATTTCGCGCTCGACGGCCTGCTCGGTTTCGATCTTCACGGCCGCACGCTCGGCATCATCGGCACGGGCAAGATCGGCATGACGGTCGCCCGCATCATGCGCGGATTCGGCTGCCATATCCTTGCGTCCGACCCGGCGCCGACACCCGAGCTGGCCGCGCACGGCGGTGCCTATGCCGATATCGACGCGCTGCTCGCCCAATCGGACATCATCTCGATCCATTGCCCGCTGACGCCCCGGACCCGGCACCTGATCGACGCCGCCGCCATCGCGCGGATGAAGCGCGGCGCGATGCTGATCAACACCAGCCGGGGCGCGGTGGTCGATACCGGCGCGGTGATCGCCGGCCTCAAGTCCGGCGCGATCGGCCATCTGGGACTGGACGTCTATGAGGAGGAGGGCGACCTGTTCTTCGAGAATCTGTCCGACCAGCTTCTGCAGGACGATGTCTTCGCCCGGCTGCTGACCTTCCCCAACGTCCTCATCACCGGGCATCAGGCTTTCTTCACCGCCGAAGCGATGCGGGCGATCGCCGACACCACCATCGGCAATATCTCCAGCTTCGAGCGCACCGGGCAGTGCCCGGAGGTTGCGCGGGTGAGTGCCGCGACGCACGCCGCCTGATCGCCGATCCGGGGTTTGCCCTGGTGTCTGTCCGGGTTCAGGCGGCACCGGCCCGCACCCCCACCCGGCCACCCATCAAGGATAGGCTCGTGGGTGGCCGGGTGGGGGAGCGGGCCGGCGCCGCTTCCAATAAAACGGACAGACTCTACCGGCCGTAAGTGTCGCTCAGAAAGCCGTTCGCGAGGTCGATATTCTCGACATGGCTGTCGGTCATCTCGCGCAGGCGGGCATGGAGCGCGTCGTCGCGCACGCGGGGGCGCAGCGCTTCGAGCCGGCGGACGACCCAGGATTGCCCGCGATTGAGGAAGGCGAGCCGCTCGGCGGGGTCGGCGATCGCCATCGCCTTGCCATAGAAAGCGCCGCAGCGGCGGGATGGCGTGCCGCCGAGCCGCCTGATCTCGGCGGAGAGCATGGCGCACCAGCGGGCCTCGTCGGCGCGCACGGCCTTCATCAGCGCGGCATGCGCCGGATCGGTCGCCGCCTTGGCGCTGGCGAGCGCGACCCGCGCGCCGGCCCGCTCCGCTTCCAGCAGTTCGTTGAGCGCGGCGATCAGCTCGTCCGCCGTCGCATAGCCCATATAGGCGTCGGCCTGCGGGGCGTAGCAGACGGGGGAGGCAGGCTCGTCGGTCATGACCGGCGCGCCGCGATGGCGCCGAGGCTGTTCATGACGCAAAATCCTTCTGGTCAAATATCAATATCATTTATTTCATTAATAATATTAAGCAGTTGGCGACGGATGGGCAAGGAGTCGCCGGAAACCCGCCCGCCGTCCGGCGCGCCCGGCGTCGCGCCGGAAGCAGCGGGATTTCCGCGCCGCCCCGGTGTCCCCGCCCATGAAAAAATTGACTCGGGCGAGCGGAGGCGACATCATCCGTCCATGCAGGCTTGGACCTTTCATACCCGACTCCGTCATCACGCGGGTCAGATTCTTACGGGCGTCTAGCCCCGGGTTCCGGCGCGACAGCCCCTGAACTCGGGGGGCAAATCTCAATCCTTTGACGCGCTTGAGACGATCGCGCCTTTTTTTATCCGGAAAACGCCAGCACCATGACAAAGAGCAAAACCACGAGGCGGCCGCCGATTCACATGATCGACAGCGAGGCGGAGGCATTGACCGACCTCGCGCTGAGCGTCGAGGAACGCCTGCCGCAAGTCAGCGAAATGCTGATGGACGAGATTACGCGCGCCACCACCCACAAGGCGGAGCGCATGCCCCGGGACGTCGTGGTCATGCGCGCCACCGTCGAGTTCAGGGACGAGTCGAACGACACGACCCGCACCGTCCAGCTCGTCTATCCCGGACAGGCCGATATCTCGGCGGGCCGCATCTCGATCCTGACGCCGATCGGCGCCGGGCTGATCGGCCTGCGCGAAGGCCAGTCGATCAACTGGCCCGACCGCGACGGCCACGAACGCAAGCTCACCATCATCAAGGTCACGCGCGCGCTCGAAAGCGCCTGACCATTTTTCGGGAGAGGGACAGGATCAACATAATCAGGGGACATCAATGCCTTCATCCATGCTCGATCAGGCTCTTACTCGGCTCGACGCCGCGGCGTGCCATCTCCAGCTCGACCGCGACGTTCTCGAAAAACTCAAATATCCCCGCGAGACGACCAAGACCCGCCTCCTGATCCGCATGGACGACGGCTCGCGCAAATCCTTCATGGCCTGGCGCTGCCGCTATGACGACACGCGCGGCCCCACCAAGGGCGGCATTCGCTTCCACCCCGAGGCGACGCTGGACGAGGTGGAGACGCTGGCCTTCTGGATGACGTTCAAGTGCGCGGTGATGAACCTGCCCTATGGCGGCGGCAAGGGCGCCGTGCAGGTCGATCCGCACCTGCTGTCGAAGTCGGAACTGGAGCGCCTGTCGCGCGCCTATATGCAGGCCTTTGCCGGCATCATCGGCCCGGACCGCGATATCCCGGCGCCGGACGTCTATACCAATTCCATGATCATGGGCTGGATGGCCGACGAATATGCGTCGATCGTCGGCCGCGTCTCGCCGGCGGTGATCACCGGCAAGCCGATCGCGCTCGGCGGCTCGCTGGGCCGTGACGACGCGACCGCGCGCGGCGGCTTCTATCTGCTGCGCCACCTCGAGGAGCAGCTCGGCGTCGGGCCGGGCGCCAGGGTCGCCATCCAGGGCTTCGGCAATGCCGGCAGCCACATGGCGTTTCTGCTGGAGCAGGTGGGTTACAAGATCGTCGCGGTGTCGGATTCCCGCCACGCGGTCTATTCGCCGGACGGCATCGCCTTCGACCGGCTGGCGAGCGCCAAGCGGCAGCCGGGCGGCCTCGCCGGGCTGGCCGACGGCGCCGGCGTCCGCGCGATCCCGCTGGACGACCTGGTCGCTGTCGACTGCGACGTGCTGGTCCCGGCGGCGATGGAAAACCTCATTCACGCCGACAATGCGGCATCGGTCAAGGCCAGGGTCGTCGTCGAACTGGCCAATGGCCCGATCACGCCGGAAGCCGATGCGATCCTCGATGAAAAGGGCGTTGCGGTGTTGCCGGACATTCTCGCCAATGCCGGCGGCGTCACCGTGTCCTATTTCGAATGGGTCCAGAACCGCCAAGGCTATTACTGGACCATCGACGAAATCCACCAGCGCCTCAAGGCGAGCATGGAGGCCGAGGGGGCGGCGATCTGGCGCGTGACGCGCGAACGCGGCATCAGCCTGCGTTCGGCCGCCTATGTCCACGCGCTGTCACGGCTGGCCGAGGCCATCGAGGCGCATGGGACCCAGCAGTTCTTCACGTCCTGAGCCGATCCGGCGCGGCGTGCGCCGCCCTGAATCATCAGCATAAGGCGGGCGGGGGAGGCCATCCCCCGCCCGCTTTTTCATGCCGCCAGCAGTTCGTCGGCCGGGCCGAAGAACTCGTAGTGGATGCGATCGGCCGGCACGCCGGCAAGCGACAGCGCCGACACCGCCGCGCGCAGGAAGGGGCGCGGGCCGCAGATGAAATAATCCGCCTGCGCGACCGGGGTGTGCGCGATCAGCCATTCGTCTGTGATGATGCCGGCATGGTCGTAATCCTGGCCGGCGACTTCATCGGCCAGCGGCGTCTGGTGGAAGTCGCTGATGCTGATCCCCGGCCGCGTCGCGGCGAGGGCGCGGACATGATCGCGCATCGCGTGGGTGTTCCGGTCATGCGTGCCATGGACATAATGGACCGGGATGTCGCCGGCGCCGGCCGCGATCGCTTCGAGCATCGCCACCATCGGCGTTAGGCCGACGCCGCCCGACAGCAGCACCACCGGCCGTTCGGGGTGCGCCGGCAGGAAGAATTCGCCCGCCGGCGGCGCCACCTTGAGGACGGTGCCGGGCTTGGCATTGTCGTGCAGCCAGCCCGACGCCAGCCCCATCGGCTCGCGCTTGACCGAGATGCGATAGGTCTCGCCATTGGGCGCGTCGGAGATGGAGTAGTTGCGCTTGACCGGCGGATGGCCCGGAATCTCCAGCCAGAAGGTCAGATACTGGCCGGGCTTGTGGCGGATCACCGGCCCGCCGTCGGTGGGGCGCAGCACGAAGGAGGTGATGACGCTGCTTTCGGGCCGGACGGCGTCCACCACGAAGGTCCGCCATCCCGTCCAGCCGCCGTCGGCGTCCGCCAGCTCGGTATAGATGCGCTCCTCGCGGGCGATCAGGATGTTGGCGAGGAACCAGTAGGCCTCGCCCCAGGCGGCGAGGATTTCCTCGGTCGCGGCATCCCCCAGCACGGCCTTGATGGCGCCCAGCAGGGCCTCGCCGACATAGGGATAATGTTCGGGCAGGATCTGGAGGCCGACATGCTTCTGCGCGATGCGCTCGACGGCCGGCGCGAGCGCGCCCAGATTGTCGATATTATTGGCATAGGCAAGGATGGCGCCGGTCAGCGCGCGCGGCTGGGAACCCGCATCGCCATGGTGCGACTGGTTGAACAGGTCGCGGATCTCGGGGGTCTGGAACATCCGCGAATACATTTCGCGCACGATATCGAGGCCATGCGCCTCGAGGGCGGGCACCGTGGCTTTGACGAGCGCGATCGTGCGCTCGTTGAGTGTCTGCGACATCAACGTCTCCTGGGTTACTGGGGGGAGAGAAAGAGGGAGGAAAACGGTGGGGGGAAGGGCAATCAGCCGCCGGGCGGCACGTTATAGAAATCGACCTGCATCTTCATCGCGCCAAGCGGCTCCACGAAATGCGGCTGCTGCGGCAGCAGCAGGCCGGGCGTGTCGGGATCGAGAATGCGTTCCGAGGGCGGCTCCATATAGGTGAGCTTCAGCCGTCCCTCGATCACGCGCACGATGCCCCAGACGCCGGCCTTGGTGGTATGCTCGGCGCGCAGGGCGGCCGGCAGCGTCTCCTCGTCGAAGACGGGCGTGGAGCGATAGGGTTCAGCGGCCATGGGCGCCTCCGGCCCGGCGCTGCCCGCCGCCCGGCCCCATCCTGAAGAACAGCGCGAGCTGGAGGCTTTCGGCGATGCGCGCCGCCTTGGCCTGAAGCGCCTGTGCCGCCGCCGCCGGCATCACCTCGGCCGTGACCTCGTTCCACAGGCCGAGCCAGCGATCGAACAGGGCCGGCGTGATACGGTCGATATGCTTCATATGGGCCGGCACCGGCTGGCCCTTGTAGCGGCCGCTGGTCAGCATCACGGACGACCAGAAGGCGGCCAGCTTCTCCAGATGCTCGGGCCAGTCGGAGATGGCGTCGTTGAAGACCGGTCCCAGCTCCGCATCCTCGCGAACGCGCGCGTAGAAGCGGGACACCAGATCCTCCAGCCGTGCGTCGTCGATGTCGTCCAGGGCGTTCATGCGATGTCTCGAATCATGTATCTGGAATGTACCTATCCAGCCCTGTTTAAACATGCAACAAAAATACATATAAAAATACGGAGCCGGAACGGCGAAAAAGCACGTCTCGGCGGATCGCCAGCAAAGCGGCTTGACGTCATCACCGAAGGCTCGTTCATCGAGGCCGGGGTGCCGATCCTCCCGCTGGCCGTGGTGGGCACGCTCGGCGTGCTGCACCATGCCATCAGCAGCGGCAACGAGGCACGCGCCATGACACTGGGCTTCGCCACGTTCGTGCTGTTCCAGTTCTTTAATGTCTTCAATGCCCGCGTCGAAAACGGCA
>CAZACH010000015.1:0-17031 GCA_964483275.1 uncultured Sphingomonadaceae bacterium
TCGGCGATCGCAACGCGCCGCGCGAATGGCTGAGTGCCGGCGCGCAGGCCTTCGCCGCCGAACGCGCGCGCCTGTCGCAGCTCGCCGTGGCGGCGGGACCCGCGTCGATGCGGCGCGGCCACACCAATTTCGAGGAGATCGTTCGCCAGCAGCGCGAGGCCCTGCTGACGCTGGTGCGGTCCGATCGACGGGGCTGCCTGGTCGGAATCGTCGCGGCGCTGCTGCTCGACTGGAATGCCATCCACGACGCGCTGAACGGCATGGCGCGGCGCATCGGCCTCGACCCCTTCGCCCGCAGCGACGGATGGCCGACCGAAGCGGCGACGCTGGACATCGTCAGCGCGCTTGGCCAATCGCCCGCCGTTGCGCGGGCGATGCTGTTCGCCGCGCAACAGCTTTCCGCCCAGCATCGCGCTTTCTGGGACCTTCTCGACGCCCGCTACGGCGCGCGGCCGGCCTGACGCCGTTCACATCACGCGGCGGGTTGCGGGCTTGCGTCCGGCTGCCTATGCCCATGGCGTTTCCGGCTTCGCGCGAGGAGGTTGCCAATGCGGTTCGAAGGTACAAGCGCCTATATCGCGAGCCATGACCTGAAGGTGGCGGTCAATGCCGCCGTCACCTTGCGGCGTCCCTTGCTGGTCAAGGGCGAGCCGGGCACCGGCAAGACCGTGCTGGCGCATGAGATCGCGGCGGCGCTCGGCGCGCCCCTCATCGAATGGCACGTCAAGTCGACCACCCGCGCCCAGCAGGGCCTGTACGAATATGATGCGGTCAGCCGCCTGCGCGACAGCCAGCTCGGCGATCCGCGCGTCAGCGACATCGCCAATTATATCCGGCGCGGCAAGCTGTGGGAGGCGTTCACCTCCCCCACCCTGCCCGTCCTGCTGATCGACGAGATCGACAAGGCCGATATCGAGTTCCCGAACGACCTGTTGCAGGAACTCGACCGCATGTCGTTCGACGTCTACGAAACCGGCGAGACGGTGAAGGCGGCCGAGCGCCCGATCGTCGTCATCACCTCGAACAATGAAAAGGAGCTGCCCGACGCCTTCCTGCGCCGCTGCTTCTTCCACTATATCCGCTTCCCCGATCGCGAGACGATGCAGGAGATCATCGACGTCCACTTCCCCGGCATCCAGAAGATGCTGGTCAGCCGCGCGCTCGACATCTTCTATGAAGTGCGCGACGTGCCGGGCCTGAAGAAGAAGCCGTCGACCAGCGAGCTGCTCGACTGGCTCAAGCTGCTGCTGCACGAGGACATGCCGCTCGACGTCCTCCAGAGCCGCGATCCCAAGAAGCTGATCCCGCCGCTGCACGGCGCGCTGCTCAAGAACGAACAGGACATCATGCTGTTCGAACGCCTCGCCTTCGTCGCGCGGCGCGGAAGCTAGATGCACGGCCGCTGGCAAACGGCATCGTAACCACGTCTTAAGGCCCCATGATTATCAACCGCTCCAACGCGGTCGCGCCTGACCGTTGGAGACCTGTTGCATGCACAAATACCGGGCCCTGTGCGGGCTGGCGCTGACAGTCGTTGTCGCGGGAGGCTTTTCTTCCGCCGCCGCCGCCGCGGACATCGAGTTCAACGCCTCCGCGGTCAGCGATTTCCGCTTCCGTGGCGTATCCTGGTCGGACGGCGATCCCGCCATACAGGGCGGCGTGACTCTGACCACCGGGCCGTTTTCATTCGATGTCTGGGCAAGCAATATCGCGGAAACCGATGAAGGCGCCGATGTCGAA
Source organism: uncultured Sphingomonadaceae bacterium (assembly GCA_964483275.1). GTDB lineage: Bacteria > Pseudomonadota > Alphaproteobacteria > Sphingomonadales > Sphingomonadaceae > JBBCJR01. The sequence goes on from CAZACH010000015.1 coordinate 1,741, forward strand.
GTCGACTTGATGGCGACGCTCAGCGGTGAAATCGGCCAGACCAGCCTCAGCGGCGCGGTCGTCTATTATACCTTCCCCGGTGACGGCACCTGGTCCTATGTCGAGCTTCTCGGCGAAGTCGTGCAGGAATTCGGCAATGGCCGCGTCAGTCTGAGCGGCGGATATGTGCCGAGCCAGAAGAACACCTGGCACGAAAGCGGCCGCTACATCGCGGTCGGCGGCGAGGTGGACACCAGCCTTGCGACCCTTTTCGGCTCGCTGGGGCGCGAATCCGGCACCAATGCGCCGGGCGGCAAATGGGATTGGCAGATCGGCGCGAAGCGTGAAGTCGGCCCGGTCGAGGTATCGCTCAGCTATGTCGATACCGACCGGACCTATCGCAACGAAGCGGGCAAGCGCATGTCCGGCCCGACGGCGCTCCTGTCGCTCGGCGTGATATTCTAGCAGCCGGAAAAATCTTCGGCGGAAACGCCTCGCTTCCGCCGAATATCCAAAAGCCCCGGTCTGCGGAACCGGGAGCCAGCGGAATGCCTACTTCCCCCAGCTGCCGTCGAGCATCTTGATGATCGCGGAGAAGTCCTTGCCGCCACCGCCGATGTTGGCGAAGGTCTGGTAGAGCGCCTCGGCGGCGGCGCCCATCGGCACGGCGGCGTCGACGCTCTGCGCGGCTTCCAGCGCCAGCTTGAGGTCCTTGAGCTGAAGCGCGGCGGCGAATCCACCCTCATAATCGCGGTCGGCCGGCGAGTCCGGGCCGACGCCCGGCACCGGGCAATAGCTGGTCAGCGACCAGTTCTGGCCCGACGCCTTGGAGCTGATGTCGAAGAAGGTCTGGAGGTCGAGGCCGAGCTTCTTGGCCAGCGCCAGCGCCTCGCAGGTCGCGACCATCGACGCGCCGAGCAGCATGTTGTTGCAGATCTTGGCCGCCTGCCCCGCGCCGGCGCCGCCGGCATGGATCACGGCCTTGCCCATCGCCGACAGGATCGGCTCCGCCCGCGCGAATGCCTCGTCCGTGCCGCCGACCATGAAGGTCAGCGTGCCGCCATTGGCCGCCGCGATGCCACCCGACACCGGGGCATCGACCATCAGCAGGCCCTTGGCGGTGGCGGCCTCACCGACCGAACGCGCCGTCATGACGTCGATGGTCGAGCAGTCCATCAGCAAGGTGCCGGCGGCGACCTTGCCGAACACGTCGCCCTCATAGACACCACGGACATGCTTGCCGGCGGGCAGCATGGTGACGACCACCTCGACGCCGTCCACCGCTTCGGCGGCGCTGCCCGCGCCGGTTGCGCCCGCCGCGACCACCCGCTCCAGCGCGGCGGCGGAAAGGTCGAACGCCTGAACCTGGTGGCCGGCCTTCAACAGGTTCGCGGCCATGCCGCCGCCCATGTTGCCAAGGCCAATGAAGCCGATCTTCGCCATTAAATCCGTCCTTCCCTCAACCAGCGTTCAGCGGAGTCCATGCCTCGCCTTCCGGCAGCGGCGCGAAAATCCGGTCGATCAGCGCGTCGGTCACGCCTTCGGGCGTCGCCGGGTCCCATTTCGGGGCATTGTCCTTGTCGACGATCAGGGCGCGCACGCCTTCCAGAAAGTCGTGACGCTGGCAGATGCGCGCGGCGACGTCATATTCGACGCGCATCTCGTCGGCGAAATCCGTGTGATCGCGGCCTTGCGTCATCAGGCGCAGGCTGACCTTGCTCGACTGCGGCGATTTGCCGGCAAGCGTCGCGCGCTCCTTCTTCGCCCATTCGCTGTCGTCGGCGTCGAGCGCGGCGAGGATGTCCTCATAGCGGCTGGCGGCGAACAGCCGGTCGATCTTCTCGCGATGCTGCTCGATCTTGGCGGGCGGCGGCGCAACGCTGGCCTTGGCGAGCAGCGCCTCGACCGAATGCGGATCGGCGGCGATCGCGGCCTTCAGTTCGTCCAGAGCCTCGGACGGCACATAATGGGTGGCGATGCCGAGGCTCAGGCACTCCGCCCCATCGAGGCGCGCGCCGGTCAGGCCGATGAAGATGCCGGTGCGGCCCGGCAGGCGCGACAGATACCAGCCGCCGCCGACGTCGGTGAACAGGCCGATGCCGGTTTCGGGCATGGCGAACATCGTGCGCTCCGTCACCACGCGATAGCGCGCCGGCTGCGAAATGCCGACGCCGCCGCCCATGGTGATACCGTCCATGAAGGCCACCACCGGCTTGGCATAGGTGAACAGCTGGTGGTTGAGCTGATATTCGTCGTGGAAGAACTGGCGGGCATAGGCGCCGTCCTTGGCGCCACTGTCGGCCAGCACGCGGATGTCGCCGCCCGCGCAGAAGCCACGGCCCTCGGCATGGTCGATCATGACCAGCTCGATGGCGGGATCGGCGCGCCACTGCTGGAGGGCGCGGCTCATCCCATGGCACATGTCCAGCGTCAGGGCGTGGATCGCCTTGGGGCGGTTGAGCCGCAGGCGGCCGACCTTGCCCTCGACCTCGACAAACAGCTCCGGCGCCTCTCCAGTCATTGTCGCAACAGCTCCCGTCCGATGATCATCTTCATCACTTCGTTGGTTCCTTCGAGGATGCGGTGGACGCGCAGGTCGCGATAGAAGCGCTCGATCGGATAATCCTGCAAATAGCCATAGCCGCCGTGAAGCTGGAGCGCGCGATCGACCACCGACGATCCGGTATCGGTGGCGAGCCGCTTGGCCATCGCCGCGAAGCGCGTCTTGTCCGGCGCGCCTTCCGTCACCTTGACCGCCGCCGCATAGAGCAGCATCCGCGCGGCCTGAAGCTCCGTATCCATGTCGGCAAGCGTGAACTGCGTCGCCTGGAAATCGGCGATGCGCTGTCCGAACTGCTTGCGATCCTTGGTGTAGGCCAGCGCCTCGTCGAGACAGCGCTGCGCGCCGCCCAGCGAGCAGGCGCCGATATTGAGGCGGCCGCCGTCAAGCCCCGCCATGGCGATACGGAAGCCCTCGCCCTCCGCGCCGACGCGGTTCTCCACCGGCACGCGGACGCCGTCGAAATTGACCTGCGCGGTCGGCTGCGAATGCCAGCCGAGCTTCTTCTCCTGCGCGCCGAAGGAAACGCCCGGCATGTCCTTTTCGATGACCAGGCAGCTGATGCCCTTGGGGCCGTCCTCGCCGGTGCGGACCATGGTGACATAGAGGTCGTTCTCGCCACCGCCCGAGATGAACGCCTTCGATCCGGTGACGATATAATCATCGCCGTCGCGCACCGCCTTGGTGCGCAGGCTCGCCGCGTCCGACCCGGAAGACGGCTCGGTCAGGCAATAGCTGGCAAGCTGCTCGCAGCCGATCAGTGCCGGGAGATATTTCTCCTTCACCGCCGCCGCGCCATAGCGGTCGATCATCCACGCCGACATGTTGTGGATCGAGATGAAGGCGCTGGTCGACGGGCAGCCATAGGCCATGGCTTCCATGATCAGCGCCGATTCAAGCCGCCCCAGCCCGATGCCGCCGCTTTCCTCCGAGACATAGATGGCGCCGAAGCCAAGCTCGGCGGCGGCGCGCACGACGTCGCGCGGGAAATGGTGCTTCTCGTCCCATTCGGCAGCGTTGGGCGTGATGGCATCGGCCGTGAAGCGCTGGGCCATTTCCTGGACCGCGCGCTGTTCCTCGGTAAGATCGAACTGACTCATCCCAGAACCGCCTCTGCCTCGATCTCCACACGCCACTCGGGGCGCAACAGGACCGCCCCGGCGATCATGGTGGAGGCCGGCCTTATATTTCCGAAAAACTTGCCGTGCGCCCGGCCGACCGCCTCGGCATCGGCGGGGTCGACCAGATAGACACGGGTGCGGACGATGTCGGCCGCGCTGCCGCCGAGCTTCTCCACTGCCTCGACGATGACGCGCAGGCAGCGATCGGCCTGCGCCTCCGCCCCGCCGGGGGTGGAGGAGCCGTCAGGCTCGACCGGGGCGGTGCCGGATACGAGTATCCGGTCGCCCACCCTCATCGCTCGTGAAAACCCAATGGTCCCCTCGAAAGGCGACCCCGAAGAAGCGCGCTGGCGGTCAGTCATGCGCGATCCCTACGGCCTCAGGGTCATGGGCGCCAGCCCCGTGCGGAGCATCACGGCTTATTTGAGCTTGTCGATGACCGCGCCGAACAGCTTGTCGTCGTCAGGCAGGACCTTGGGCGTGGCGAGCGGCTTGGACACCCACGTCTCGTTGATCAGGTCACGCCAGGTGATGTTGTTGTTGGTGCTGTTGCCGCCCCACGAGCCGCAGCCCAGCGAGAAGGTCTGGCGCATGCCGTTCCACAGATTGCCGCTGTTGGAGGCGGACTGCGGCTGGTTGACCATGACGCGCGAGGTCTTGGTGGCGTTGGCCAGCTTCATGATATTCTCGTCGCTGCGCGAATAGATGCCGCAGCTGTGGCCCTGCCCCTGATAGGCTTGGATCTCGTTGGTCAGACGGATCGCGTCGTCGATGTCCTTGGCGCGATAGAGCGTCATCACCACCGACAGCTTCTCGCCCGAGAAGGGGAAGTCGGGACCGGCGCCGGTTTCCGGCACGATGAAGAATTTCGTGCCTTCGGGGATTTCGATCCCGGCCATGCCGGCGATCTTCTCGGCCGGCTGGGCGACGATGGCGGTGTTGAGGTGGCCGTCGACCCAGATGGTGTTCTGGAGCTTGGTCTTCTCCTCCGCGGAGACGACATAGCCGCCCTGCGCCACCAGCTTGGCGAGCATGTCGTCATAGATGGAGGCGAGCAGGATCACCGAATTGTCGGCGGAGCAGGACGCCGCGAGGTCGAGCGTCTTGGAAATGCGGATCTTCTCGGCGGCATCGGAAAGGTCGGCGGTGTCGTCGACGGTGATGACGGCATTGCCGACACCGACGCCGAGCGCCGGCGTGCCGCTGGAATAGGCCGCGCTGACCATCGCGCCGCCGCCGGTGGCGAGGATGCGGTCGCACTGCTTCATCAGCTCGTTGGTCTTGTCGAGCGTCGGCGTCTCGATGCCGATGACGAGGTCGGCCGGCGCGCCCATCTTGACGATGGCCTCGCGCATCAGGTCGACGATCATCTTGTTGGTCAGCTTGGCGCGCGGATGCGGCGCGATGATGATCGAGTTGCGGCCCTTGACGGCGCTGATCGCCTTGATGACCGGGGTTGCCTCGGGGTTGGTCGTCGGCGCCAGCGCGCCGATCACGCCGATCGGCTTGGCGATCTTGACGATGTTGCGCTCACGGTCTTCCTCGATGATGCCGACCGACTTGTCGTCGATGATGTCATAGAGGGTGGCGCGGGTCTTGCGGAAAATCTTGGCGTATTTGCCGTCATAATTGCCGAGCTGGGTTTCATCGACCGTGAACTGGGCGATCTTCTCGGCGACGTCGGGCTTCGCGACCGCCCACACCATGGCGGTGATGAGTTCGTCGACCTGCGCCTGGGTATAGTTCTCGATCTGCGCCTGCGCGGCGCGGGAGCGCGCGACGAGCGCGGCGACTTCCTCGGCAGCCTGATTGTCTTCGGTCGGGGCGTTCGTCGCAGTCTGAACCATTTTTCATCGCTCCTGCAAGATATGGGCGACCCCAGGCCCCTGTTCTCACGCTGGCGCCGCACGTCGGACAGGCGAAAGGGCTTCAAGGCTGGCCCAGTATGTCGTCTCTTCCAAAATGCAATTCAAGGCTCGATTTCGCCGCTTCAATCTGCGAAAACGCAGCATGGTCAACTGGGACGATCTGCGCGTTTTCATCGCCCTGGCGCGGGGCGGACGGCTGGCGGTCGCCGCGCAGCGCACCGGGCTTGATCCCACGACGATCAGCCGGCGCATCGCGCGGCTGGAACGCGCGCTCAACACCACGCTGTTCGAGGCCGATGCGGCGGGCCATGTGCTGACCCAGCCCGGCCGCCTGCTGCTGCCGTCCGCCGAGCAGATCGAGAATGCCGCCCTCACCGGCTTTCGCGACGTGACCGGCGAGAAATCGCGCCTCGCCGGCGTCGTCAAGGTCAGCCTGTCGGAGGGGCTGGCGACCGCCATCGTGGCGCGACGCCTGCCCGAATTCCACGCCGCCCATCCCGACATCGCGGTCGAGCTTGCGGTGTCCTCGGGCTTCCTCAACCCGTCGAAACGCGAGGCCGATGTCGCGATCATGCTGGCCCGGCCGGGGCAAGGCCCGGTCGTCACGCGCCGGCTGGTCGACTATCGGCTGGGCCTCTATGCGTCGCGAACCTATCTCGCGGAGCGCAAGGCACCGGACAATGCGGCGGCTTTGGCACGCCATCCGCTGGTCGGCTATATCGACGAGATGATCTATGCGCCGCAGCTGCGCTATCTGGACGAGGTGTCGCCGGGGCTGGTGCCGACGCTGCGCAGTTCCAGCATCACCGCGCAGCACCGGCTGCTGTCGGCGGGCGGCGGCATCGGCGTGCTGCCCTGTTTCATCGGCGATGCCGATCCGGGCCTGCGCCGCCTGCTGCCCGGCACCGTCAGCATAAAGCGCAGCTTCTGGCTGGTGGTGCACAAGGATGTTCGCCGGCTCGCCCGCGTCGACGCCTTCCTGTCATGGCTCGACGAGGTGATCGCCGAAAACCGCCCCGCCTTTTCAGGCGAGCCGCCCTCCCCTCAGGCCGCTTCCTCGTCATCGAGGGCATAGCCGGCCGAACGCACGGTGCGGATCAGGTCGGCGCCGCCATTCTCGTTCATCGCCTTGCGCAGGCGGCGGATATGCACGTCGACGGTGCGGATCTCGATGTCGCTGTCATGGCCCCAGACCGCATCGAGCAGCCGCTCGCGCGAGAAGACGCGGCCGGGATGCTCCAGGAAATGGCGCAGCAGGCGGAACTCGGTCGGGCCGAGCGAGACCGGCTTGCCGCCCCGCCGCACGCGGTGGGCGGTGGTGTCCATCTCGATATCGGCGAAAGACAGCGCCTCGCCCGCCAGCGCCGGGCGCAGGCGGCGCAGCACCGCCTTGACGCGTGCGATCAATTCGCGCGGGCTGAACGGCTTGGTGACATAATCGTCGGCGCCGGTTTCGAGGCCGCGAATGCGGTCGCCCTCCTCGGCGCGGGCGGTGAGCATGATGATCGGGATATTCGCCGTCGCCGGATCGCGCCGCAGCCGGCGGCAGACCTCGATGCCCGACAGGCTTTCCAGCATCCAGTCGAGCAGGATGATGTCGGGCGTCCGCTCGGTGGCGAGCAGCATCGCCTCCTCGCCGTCCGGCGTCTGCGTGACCTCGAACTCCTCGCGCTCGAAATTGAAACGCAGCAGTTCGGCCAGCGCCGGATCGTCCTCGACCAGCAGGATGGTGCCGCTGGTCATTGCCCGGGCACCGCCGGGACATCCGACGCACCCCGCTGGCGCTCCTCCATATAGGTGCCGCGCGCCGCGAAATAGACCATCTCGGCGATGTTGGTGGCGTGGTCGCCGATGCGTTCGAGATTTTTCGCGATGAACAGCAGGTGGGTGGACGTCGTGATGTTGTGCGGATTCTCCATCATGTAGGTGAGGAGCGCGCGGAAGATGCTGTTGTAGAAATCGTCGATGATGTGGTCGCTCTGGTTGACCTCCACCGCCAGCGCGGCGTCCCGCGCGCCGAAGGAATCGAGCGCCATCTTGACCATCGAGCGGACGCCCTTGCCCATCTCCGCGATGATGGCGAGGGATTCGACCTTGTGCGCGTCGGCCAGGATCGGCACGCGCTTGGCGATGTTCTTGGCATAGTCGCCGATGCGCTCGACGACGCCGGCGATCTTCATCGCCGCGACGACATCGCGCAGGTCGTCGGCCATCGGCGCACGCAGCGCGATCAGCCGCACCGCCTGAGTCTCGATCTCGACCTCGATATCGTCGATGCGTTTGTCCTCGCTGACGATGCGCGCGGCCAGCGCGGTGTCGCGGCGCGTCAGCGCACGCATCGCATCGGCGATGGCCGCCTCCGCAAGGCCGCCCATCTCCGCGACCAGCGCGCGAAGCTGTCCCAGATCGTCGTCAAAGGCGGTTACGGTGTGACCCGTCGTGGTCATTGCAATCCCTCCTCAGCCATAGCGGCCGGTAATATAGTCCTTCGTCCGCGTTTCGCGCGGATTGGTGAAGATCTCGGACGTGTCACCATATTCGACCAGCGTTCCCAGATGGAAGAACGCCGTCTTCTGGCTGACGCGCGCCGCCTGCTGCATATTGTGGGTGACGATGACGATGGCGTAGCGCCCGCGCAACTCGTGGATCAGCTCCTCGATGCGGGCGGTGGCGATCGGGTCGAGCGCCGAGCACGGCTCGTCCATCAGGATCACCTCGGGATCGACCGCGATGGCGCGGGCGATGCACAGCCGCTGCTGCTGCCCGCCGGATAGGGCGGTGCCGCTGTCGGCCAGCCGGTCCTTGACCTCGTCCCACAGGCCGGCGCGGCGCAGCGAGCGCTCGACGATCTCGTCCAGTTCGCCCTTGCCATGCGCCAGGCCGTGGATGCGCGGGCCATAGGCGACATTCTCATAGATCGACTTGGGGAACGGGTTCGGCTTCTGGAACACCATGCCGACGCGGGCGCGCAGCTGCACCACGTCCATGCCGGAATCATAGATATTCTCGCCGTCCAGCTCGATCGTTCCCGACACGCGCGCGCTGGCGACGGTGTCGTTCATGCGGTTCAACGTGCGCAGGAAGGTCGACTTGCCGCAGCCCGACGGGCCGATGAAGGCGGTGACATTCTCCTGCCCGACGTCGATGGAGACGTCGCGGATCGCCTGCTTCTCGCCATAGAAGACGTTGACGTCGCGCGCCGTCATCTTGGTGCGCTCATTGGCGGCGACGCTCTGGTGCGCGGCTATGTCGTTCATGCTCGTGTCGCTCATGTCCATCTCGCTCACCAGCGTTGCTCGAATTTGTTGCGGAGGTAGATCGCCACGGCGTTCATCGACAGCAGGAAGACCAGCAGGACGATGATGGCGGCGCTGGTCTTTTCGACGAAGCCGCGGCTGACCTCGTCCGACCAGAGGAAAATCTGCACCGGCAGCACGCTCGCCGGCGAATTGATGCCGTCCGGCGGCGCGGCGATGAAGGCACGCATGCCGATCATCAGCAGCGGCGCGGTCTCGCCCAGCGCGCGGGCCATGCCGATGATCGTGCCGGTCAGGATACCCGGCAGCGCCAGCGGCAGGACATGGTGGAACACCACCTGCACCGGCGAGGCGCCGATGCCGAGCGCGGCGTCGCGGATCGACGGTGGCACCGCCTTGATCGCGTTGCGGCCCGAAATGACGATGACCGGCAGGGTCATCAGCGCCAGGGTCAGGCCGCCGACGATCGGCGCCGAGCGCGGCATGTGGAAGGTGTTGATGAACACCGCGAGGCCAAGCAGGCCGAAGATGATGGAGGGCACCGCCGCCAGATTGTTGATCGACACCTCGATCAGGTCGGTCCAGCCGTTGCGCGGGGCATATTCCTCAAGATAGACCGCCGCCAGCACGCCGATCGGGAAGGCCAGCGCCATGGTCACGAACATGGTCAGCAACGAACCCTTGAGGGCGCCCCAGATACCCGAGACGGTCGGATCGGTGGCGTCCGACCCGGTCAGGAAACCGAGGTTGAAGCTCGTCCGCAGCGCCCCGGCCTGCTTCAGCTGCGCCACCCGCGCTTCGGCGGCCGGCGCGCCCTTCTCCTTGGCGGCAAGGTCGATCGCCGTCGATGCGGGCAGCCAGATCTCCGTCCGCCCGCTGGCGAGCGCGGGGTCCGCGACCAGCGCGCGGCTGACCGACAGCCACGCCCCGTCCGACAGCAGCCGCGCGCCGCCCTCGCCGAACGCCTCGTCAGCGGCCGTGGCGGTGATCCCGCCAATATCGGCGCCGGCCAGGGCCGCCATGCCGTTCGGTCCGGCCAGCGCCTGCTGATCGACGATCAGGGCGGAATCGGCGAAATCAATCGGCAGCTTGATCTCGGTGCGCAGGAAGCCGGAGGCACCGTTCATCGCCATGGTGACGAGCAGGAAGGCGAGGAACAGGCCCGACAGGCTCACTGCCGCCAGCCCCGCCAGCCTGAAGCCGCGTTCGGAGCGATAGCGGCGGCGGATGCGCGCCTGCATCGCGGAGGATTTCCAGTCCGTCGGCACGCGGCCCGACTGAGTCACGGTGCTATTCATAAGCCTCGCGATATTTCTTGACGATGCGCAGGGCGACGATGTTGAGCAACAACGTCACCACGAACAGGACCAGGCCAAGTGCGAAGGCGGCAAGCGTCTTGGCGCTGTCGAACTCCTGGTCTCCCGTCAGCAACTGCACGATCTGGGTCGTCACCGTGGTGACGCTGGCGAAGGGATTGGCGGTGAGGTTGGCGGCAAGACCGGCGGCCATCACCACGATCATGGTTTCACCGATGGCGCGGCTGACGGCGAGCAGCACGCCGCCGACGACGCCGGGCAAGGCCGCCGGCACCAGCACCTTGCGGATCGTCTCGGACTGGGTCGCCCCCATCGCCAGCGATCCGTCGCGCATCGCCTGCGGCACCGCCGCGATGGAATCATCGGCCATCGACGAGACGAAGGGGATGATCATCACGCCCATGACAAGGCCGGCAGCAAGCGCCGATTCCGACGAGGCGTTGGGAATGCCGATGGAAACGGCGAGGTCGCGCAGCAGCGGCGCGACGGTCAGCGCGGCGAAATAGCCGTACACCACCGTCGGCACGCCCGCCAATATCTCCAGCAGCGGCTTCATGATCCGCCGCGTGCGCGGGCGGGCATATTGCGTCAGGTAGATGGCGCTCATCAGGCCGAGCGGAATGGCGACGAACATGGCGATGATCGCGCCGATGAAGATGGTGCCCCAGAACAGCGGCACCGCGCCGAACGCGCCCGACGATCCCACCTGATCGGCGCGGATGGCGGTTTGCGGCGACCATGTCGTGCCGAACAGGAACTCGATCGGCGACACCCGGCTGAAGAAGCGGAGCGATTCGAACAGCAGCGACAGCACGATGCCGATCGTCGTGACGATGGCGATCAGTGATGCCAGCAGCAGCAACAGCATCACCACCCGCTCGACGCGCGTGCGGGCGCGGAAATCGGGCTTGACGCGGCTCAACCCGTAAACCGCCCCCGCGAAGACGAGGATCGCGGCAAGCGCGGTGCCGGCGATCGCATAGAAGCGCGCCGCCTCGCGATAGACCGGCGCCAGCGTCTCGGCCAGCGGGTTGAAGGCGCCCTGGATGGCGCCGGTGGCAAGACCACGCGCTTCGGCGATCAGCGCGCCGCGCTCCATCGGGGTGGCCGGCATTTCGGCGGCGGGAACGGCGGCGAGCGTCCGGTCGACGACCAGCGCGGGCGTGACGTTGTTCCACACCAGGAGGAACAGCAACGCTGGAAGCGCCGCCCACAGGGCGACGTACCAGCCGTGATAATTGGGCAGCGAATGGCTGCGCGCGCCTGACTGGCGCTGGAGCAGGGAGGCGCGCCCCCTGCCCACAGCCCAGGCGATCGCTCCCAGTCCGACAACCAGGAACAGGATCACAATGGAGGACATGACGGCTTAACTCTCCGCGTGCGGCGAAATTCTTGCGGTCATCCTAGTGAAGGCCGGCCGGATCGAGCGGCGTCAGCTTGGTCGCAACCTCGGCGTTCAGGGTTCTGATCGCATCGGGCGCCGCAACCAGCCCGCGACGCGCCAGATAGCCCTGCGGGCCCCAGCTCGATTCCTGGGCATATTCGGCGACGAACTCCTTCAGGCCGGGAATGGCCGCCAGATGCTCGCCCTTCACATAGATGTAGAGCGGGCGGGCGCCGGGATATTCGAAGCTCGACACCGTCTCATAGGTCGGCTCGACGCCGTTCAGGCGAACGCCGCGCACCTTGTCGGTATTCTCCTCAAGGAAGCTGAAGCCGAACGCGCCGATCGAACCTGGATTGGCCTCGACCTTCTGGACGATGAGATTGTCGTTCTCGCCGGCCTCGACATAGGCGCCGTCCTCGCGGATCCTCGTGCACAAATCCTTGTGCTGATCCTCGTTGCTCGATTTCAGCGCCTTCATCGCGGGATCGCTGTCGCAGCCCGGCGTCATGACCAGTTCGGTCAGGGAATCGCGGGTGCCGGAGGTCGGCGGCGGGCCATAGACGCGGATCGCGATCGCCGGCAGCGCGGGATTGACGTCCTTCCAGGTCTTGGCCGTCTGGTCCTTGCCGAACGGCTTGGCGGCCAGCGCCTTGTAGATATCCTCGCGGGTCAGCGGGATCGCCTCCGCGCGGAGGGACTCGGCGAACACCAGACCGTCGACGCCGACCTGGACCTCGATGACGTTCTTGACGCCATTAGCGGCGCAATTGTCATATTCGGATTTCTTCATGCGCCGCGACGCATTGACGATATCCGGGAATTTCGTGCCGACGCCGGAACAGAACAGCTTCACGCCCGCGCCGGTGCCGGTCGATTCGACGACGGGCGGCTTGAACTGCGGCGCGCGGCGGACGAACTGCTCGGCGACCGCGGTGGTGAAGGGATAGACGGTCGATGAACCGACGACGCGGATCTGATCGCGCGCGGCGCTCGCCACCTGCCCGTTCTCGCCCTGGCAAGCCGCCAAAGCGAGGGCCAGCAATCCTGCGCCGATGAAACGTGAGGCCATGTCTTCCCCCGATAAAATGCAATGGCGGTGCCCTAGGCCCCTGCTGCGTCGATCATGTGACGGTTGAATGACACTTTCATGACATCCGGGCCTTCGGCTCAGGATTGCGCCGCCACCGGCAGCAGGACGGTCACGGTCGTGCCGACGCCCGGCTGGCTGGTGATGCCGAGCTGGCCGCGATGGCGCTCGACGATATGCTTGACGATGGCAAGGCCAAGGCCGGTGCCGCCCATCGCCCGGCTGCGCCCGGCGTCGATGCGATAGAAGCGCTCCGTCAGGCGGGGCAGATGCTCGGGCGCGATGCCCTCCCCCTCGTCCGCGACCGTCAGCTTCGCCATGCCGCGCTCCGCCGGGGCGATGCCGACGCGGATGGTGCTTTGGGGCCGGCTATATTTGATCGCGTTGCCGATCAGGTTGTGGAGCAGCTGGACAAGCTGGTCGCGCTGGCCCGCGACCACCGGCTGAAAATCGGCGGGCTGCTCGATCTCCAGCCGCCGCTCCGCCTCCGCCAGCTTCTGCGCGAGCGTGCCGACCACCTCGTCGGTCGCGGCGCGCAGCGACACCGCCTCCATCGGCCGGCGATGCTTGTCCGCCTCGATCCGCGACAGGGACATCAGGTCGTCGACCAGCCGCGTCATCCGCTCCGCTTCCTGCCGCATGATCGCGAGGAAGCGCGCCCGCACGGACGGCTCGGCGGCGGCCGGACCCTCCATCGTCTCGATGAAGCCCAGCAGCGTCGCCAGCGGTGTGCGCAATTCATGGCTGGCATTGGCGACGAAATCGGTGCGCATGCGCTCGGCATCGCGCGTCGCGCTGCGGTCGATCAGGCGAATCAGCGATCCGCCTTCGATCGGCGCGACGCGCAGTTCCCAGCGGTCCTCGGCGGTCGACAGGCCGGTCAGCTCGACCCGCTCCTCCTTCGCCTGACGGCCGCTGATGGCGAGCGCGGCGGCGGGATGGCGGATGGCGACGCGGACATCCTCCCCCTCGACATGCGCGCCGAGCAGATGGCGCGCGGCATTATTGGCCAGCCGGACGCGCCGCCGGCTGTCTATGCACAATATGGGGTCGTCGATCGCCTCGACGAGAAGCGATTCCGTCAGGGTCGGCCCGGCTTCCCTGGGCGGCGCGGCGGTATCGCTGCTTGTCCCGCCCAGAACCCCGCGCAGGCGATCTACAAAAGGCACGTCCATGGGCCGATGATAGCGAAGATTGATGACGATCCGAAGAAAGGAATTCGCCGCTCAAAGCCGTTCAAGCGCGGGGACAAGCTCGTCGAAATGATGGATCAGGATGTCGGCGCCGAGTTCCGCTGGCGGGCGGTCGGCAAAGCCGAAGCTGACCGCGACGCAAGGCACGCCGGCGGCGCGCGCCGTGTCGGTGTCGGTGATGGAATCGCCGATGAAGGCGGGCACCGAACCGCCCGCGCGTGCAAGGGTTTCCCGCAGCGGGCGCGGGTCGGGCTTGCGCACCGGCAGCGTGTCGCCGCCGACCAGCGCCGCGAAGCGGTCCGACCAGCCGAGCGTGGCGAACAGCCTTGCCGCCATCGCCTCCGGCTTGTTGGTGCACACCGCCAGCTTGACGCCCGCTTCCGTCAGCCTGTCCATGGCCTGTTCGACCCCCGCATAAGGGGCGCTGTGGACGCAGATATTGGCGGCATAATAGTCGAGGAAGACCGGCATGCCTTCCTTGACCAGCGCCTCGCTGCATTCCCCGGTCGCGGCGAATCCCCGCTCCAGCAGCTTGCGCGCGCCATGCCCCACCATGTCGCGCACCGCCGCCTCGTTCACCGTCTGGCGTCCGAAATGCGACAGGGCATGGTTGAGGGCGGCGGTGAGGTCGGGGCCGGTATCGACCAGCGTGCCGTCCAGGTCGAAGATGACGGTGTCGAAGCGAATGGTGGTCATGCGCCCGTCCATGGCCGCCCGCTTATGGCCTTGGCAAGCTTTCTGTGGCAATCGCACTTTTTCGAATCCGGGCGGCGGCGGCCGTCTTCAGCCAGGAATCCCGATGCCACCGCTTGCCATCATCATCCTTGCCGCCGGCCAGGGCACGCGGATGAAATCCGACCTCCACAAGGTGCTGCACCCGCTCGCCGGGCGGCCGATGCTGCTGCACCTCATGGCGACGGCCGCCGCGCTGGAGCCGGCCCGCACCGTCATCGTCGTCGGCGCGCGGCGGGAGCAGGTGGAGGGCGCGGTCGCCGGCACCGGCGCGAGCGTGGTCGCGCAGGAGCCGCAGCTCGGCACCGGCCACGCCGTGTTGCAGGCGCGCGAGGCGCTCGCCGGCTTCGATGGCGACGTGCTGATCCTCTATGGCGACGTGCCGCTGGTCAGCGAGGCGACGATGCGCGCGATGGTCGAACGGCTGAACGCGCCCGACCGGCCGGCCTCCGTCGTGCTCGGTTTCCGGCCCGCCGAGACGCTGGCCTATGGCCGCATCCTCGCCGACGCGGACGGGCGGATCGAGCGGATGGTGGAATATAAGGACGCCAGCGACGCCGAACGCGCCGTCGACCTGTGCAATGCCGGCCTGATGGCCGCCCGCGCCGCCGACCTCTGGCCGCTGCTGGCGCGCGTCGGCAACGCGAATGCGGCGGGCGAATATTATCTGCCCGACATCGTCATGCTCGCCGACCGCCCGAGCGCCGTCGTGGTCACGGACGATCCCGCCGAGGTTGCCGGCGTCAACAGCCGCGCCGAGCTGGCGACGGTGGAGGCGGAATGGCAGCGGC
>CAZACH010000016.1:0-3443 GCA_964483275.1 uncultured Sphingomonadaceae bacterium
CAGCTCGCCATGGCGGACGAGGGCGAGGATTTTTCGTGGGACGGGCTGAAGGCGCGGGCGCTTGGCCTGTCGCGGCAGCCGTGGCAGGCGCCGCCGCCGCCGTCCGAGGCCGCGCGCGCCAATGATTATGATGCGATGGCCCAGCTGCGCTATCGTCCCGACCGCACCTTGTGGGGCGACGAGACGGGCGGCGGGGTGCGCTTCTTCCCGTTGATGCGGCCGGCGGCGCGCCCGGTCGAGATCTTCGTGGTGGACGGCGGGCGGGCGCGGCCGATAATCTATCAGGACACGCTGTTCGCGGCGCCGGACGGCCACCCCTTCCACGCGCAGGGCGAGGCGGGCGGCTTTTCCGGCTTTCGCGCGATGAACGCGAACGGCCGGGGCGACTGGCTCGCCTTTCTGGGCGCGTCCTATTTCCGCTCGGCGGGGGCGCTGGACCAATATGGGCTTTCGGCGCGCGGACTGGCGATCAATTCAGGGTTGCAGACGGCGGAGGAATTTCCCGCTTTCACCCATTTCTGGCTCGAGCGCGGCGCGGACGGGGCGCTGATCGTCTATGCGCTGCTGGACGGGCCGAGCGTCGCGGGGGCCTATCGCTTCATCAACCGGCAGGGGCCGCAAGGCGTCGTGCAGGAGGTCACGGCCTTCATTCGGCTGCGCCGCAGCGTCGAGCGCCTGGGGCTGGCGCCGCTGACCAGCATGTTCTGGTATGGCGAGGGCAATCGCCAGCAGGCGATCGACTGGCGGCCGGAAATCCACGATTCCGACGGGCTTGCGATATTGACGGGCCGGGGCGAGCGCATCTGGCGGCCGCTGCTCAACCCCGCCCGACCGCTCGTCAATGCCTTTGGCGACAAAAATCCGCGCGGCTTCGGCCTGCTCCAGCGGGACCGGAATTTCGATCATTATCAGGATGATGGCGTCTTTTACGAGAAGCGGCCCAGCCTGTGGGTGGAACCAATCGGCAATTGGGGCGCTGGCGCGGTCATGCTTTACGAGATTCCGACCCGGCGGGAGGTCGAGGACAATATCGTCGCCTTCTGGACACCGGAGGTGGCCGCGCGGACGGGCAAAAGCTATGACATCGCCTATCGCCTGCACTGGATCGCGCATGAGCCGGAAGCTTCGGCGATGGCGCGGGCGGTGGACAGCTGGACCGGCGTCGCCGGCCGGCCGGGGCACGAACCCATTGCCGGCGCCCGCCGCATCGTCATCGACTTCGAGGGCGACGTGCTGCGCGGCCTGACGCGGGACAGCGGGGTGGAGGCGATGGTCAGCGTGGTGCGGGGCCGGGCGCTCAGCACCGCCGCCTATCCCGTCGTCGGCCAGCCGGGGCGGTGGCGGCTGATCGTCGACGTTCAGTTGTCCGGCGGTCAATCGACAGATTTACGGGCTTATCTGAGGCGATCGGGCAGTGCCTTGACGGAAACCTTCATTTATCATTTTGTATAACTACCGAAATTTCGGCCCTTCAGTTGAGGTTCACGAATCAAATGAGATATCGTCCGCTTCAATAGTCATTGCGCGCGCCGCCACGAACAGGCGGTGAGCCGGGGCAATGCCGGGGCATTCGATACATTTTCGTAAAGGATGATAATTGCACCGATCTGCGCTTCCATCGCCGGGCGCTCTCGCGTCGCGACGTGACGACCTTCCGCCCGAATCGCCCATCGACATGCCGGTGCAGTCGATGCGCGAGGCGCCGGTGGTCGAGCGGGCCATCGCCACGCAGCCGCACGGCATGCGGGACCGGCGGGCCCTGATCCTGCTGGCCACGCTGCTCGGCGGCCTGCTGGCCTTTGGCGAGCTTCGGCAATCCTTCATGGGCAATGGCGTCGACCTGCTCGACGCCGCCATCCTCGCCTTGTCCTTCGCGCTGTTCGCCTGGATCGCGTTCGGCTTCATCGGCGCCGTGGCGGGCTTTCTGGTGCTGGTCGGCGGCGGGCCGGGCGCCTCGCCCCGGCTGGGGCCGCTGAGCCTGCCGCGCGGCCGCACGGCGGTGCTGCTGCCCGTCTATAACGAGGATGTCGACGCGGTCTTCGGCCGGCTGCGCCAGATGGTCGGCTCGGTCGACGGCATCGGCGCGCGCGACCTGTTCGACTTCTTCGTGCTGAGCGATTCGGCGGAGGAGAATGAGGCGCGCGAGCGTGCCGCCTTCCTGCGCCTGCGCGCCACCAGCCCGGTGCCGGTCTATTATCGCCGCCGGCCGATCAACCATGCCCGCAAGCCGGGCAATATCGAGGATTGGGTGACGCGCTTCGGCGGCGGCTACGATTATATGATCGTGCTGGACGCCGACAGCCTGATGAGCGGCGGCGCCATGGCGCGGCTCGCCGCGCTGATGGATCGCCAGCCCGGCCTCGGCCTTGTCCAGACCATTCCGTCGCTGATCAATTCGCGCACGCCGTTCGCGCGCTGGCAGCAGTTCGCGGCGCGCCTCTATGGCCCGATCGCCAGCGCCGGCCTGCACTGGTGGTCCGGCGCCGAATCGACCTTCTGGGGCCATAACGCCATCGTGCGCGTCAAGGCCTTCGCGGAAAGCTGCGGCCTGCCGTGCCTGCCCGGCCGGGCGCCCTTCGGCGGCCACATCATGAGTCACGACATGGTCGAGGCGGCGTTGCTGCGCCGCCGGGGCTGGTCGGTCCATATGGTGTCGCTGCCGGACGGCAGCCATGAGGAATATCCGCCCACGCTGGTCGACCATGCGGTGCGCGACCGCCGCTGGTGCCAGGGCAATCTGCAACATATCCGCCTGCTCGCCAGCGGCGGCTTCCACTGGGTCAACCGGCTGCAACTGCTGATCGGCGCGTCGGCCTATATCACCTCGCCGCTGTGGCTGATGCTGCTGATCGCCAGCCTTGTCCAGTCGTTCCGCATGGGCGGCTTCGTCGAAGGCTTCGCGCCGTCCGGCTGGCTGATCGCGCTGACCGTGCTGTTCCTGTTCGGGCCGAAGCTGCTGTCGGTGATCTGGGCGTGGATGGACAAGGAGCGTCTGGAAAGCTTCGGCGGCCGCCGCGCCCTGCTGAAGGGCGTCGCGACCGAGATCCCGCTGTCGATCCTGACCGCGCCGATCATGATGCTGACCCAGACGATGGCGGTGCTCGACATCGTTCGGGGCCGGCCCGGCGGCTGGCTGCCGCAGCGGCGCGATGTCGACGGCATGTCGCTGCGCGAGGCGGCGCGGGCCTATATCCCGCACATGCTGCTGGGCTGGGGCTTTGTCGTCGCCTTCCTGATCGGCGGTGGTGCGCTGGTCTGGTCGTTGCCGGTGGCCGTCGGCCTGGTCGTCGCGCCGGTGGTCGTCTCGCTGACCTCGCGCGTCAGCCTCGGCGAAAAGCTGGAGAAGCGCGGCGTCTTCGTGACGGCGAGCGAGGATGGGTTGAAGCCGGAACCCGTGCCGGCCCCGGTCCCCGCCGACCTCGCCGCGCCGCCGCGTGGGGAGA
>CAZACH010000016.1:3543-13606 GCA_964483275.1 uncultured Sphingomonadaceae bacterium
GCGATCGGCGGTCACCGGATATTGTTTCTGCCGGTCCTCCTGCGCGATGACCGAGCGCGTCACCGCCTGCATCAGCGCCATTCGCGTCGGGATCGGCTGGCGGGTGCTGGCGATCAGCACGCTGACCGCATAGCTGCGCCCGTCGGGCGAGGTCAGCAGGCCGACATCGTTATAGCCGGTGGCAAGGCTGCCCAGCACCTGGCCGGTGCCGGTCTTGTGGGCCAGCGCCCAGCCCGGCCCCGTGCCCCCGCGCAAACGCTTCGGCCCGGTGCGGCTTTCCGCCATCAGCGACAGCAGCAGCTGGGTGGAGCCGGGGGACAGTAGCTCGCCCTTGCGCAGCCGGGCGAGGGCGCTCGCGATCGCGTTCGGCGCCGCGCCGTCATAGGGCGCCGCCAGATAGCGCTCCAGCGCGGCCGTGCGCGTTGCCAGCGGCAGCCGGGCGCGGGCATCGTGGAAGGAGCGGCCCAGCGAATATTCCTGCTTCCACTCCAGACCGGCGATCCTGCTCTGCATCAGCCGCTCGCCATCGCTGAACGAAATTCCGCTGATGCCCTGCCGCGCCAGGAAGGCGCGCACCGTCGCCGGCCCGCCGATGGTCCGCAGCAGGGAATCATTGGCGGTGTTGTCGCTGCGCGTCATCGCGGCGCGCAGCAGCGCCTCGACCGTGGTGACATAGCCGTCGCCGCTGACATTGGCGGCGATCGGCTGATGGAACAGGGTGAGGTCCTGCCGGGTGATGCGCACCGGCTGGGACAGGCGGACGGCATTGCGGTCGACGGCGTCCAGCGTCGCCATCGCCACCCACAGCTTGCTGACGCTCTGTTGCGGGAAAGCGGCGTCGCCGTTGAACGACACGGTCCAGCCGGCCTGGACATCCCGCACCGCGATGCCGACCTTGCCGTCGAAGCTGCGGCCGAGCGCCTCGACGGCCTGCGCCAGCGAGGCCGGCGGCTGGGGCACGGCGCCCGGCGGCACGCGCGGCGGCACGCGCACATGGAGCGGCGCGGTGGCGGCCGAGGCGGGCGGGCGCATGGCGGTGTCGTTGGACACGCAGGAGGCGAGGCAGAAAGCGGCAAGGAAACCGGCGGCGACACGTCGCGAGGAACGCGACAGCGAAGGCGTCGGCGTCAGTTCCGGCCCGGAACAGCCGGATTGCTGGTTGCGGGCCGTCGGCCCCGATGTCCACTTTTCTGCCACTTGTCCCCCCGCCCTCTGAGGCGGTCAATCGCGACACGCACATGCGGCGCGCTCTCGTCAATTAACCCGCCGGCCGTGAATCTACCCTGAATTCAGCGCGATGCCTAACCCCGGGGCCGCCGCGAGGATTCGGATCGACGCGCTTTTGACTCGCCCTGTCGATGAGGGGCGGCGCGCCGCGCCCGGCCGGGCCACAGGTAAGAATCTGTTAACCATCATGAAATAATCATGAGCGGGTGGATGGTCGCTATTCGGGGGGACGGATCGTGCGTTGCTCAAGGCTGATTGCCGCAATGGCGCTGGGTGCGGCGATCGTGACGATGATACCCGGCGGCGCGACGGCGGTGGGGACGCTGGACCGCATCGAGGAGCGCTTGCTGGCCGCCCATAATCTCGAACGCACGGAATTGTCGGTGCCGCCGCTGCGCTGGAACCGCCGATTGGCCGCCGATGCCGAGCGCTGGGCCAGGGTTCTCGCCGAAGCCAATGTCCTCGCCCACGCGCCCGACACCCGCCGGCAGGGCGAAAATCTGTGGGCGGGATCGTCCGGCGTCTATTCGCCGGAGGACATGGTCGGCCTGTGGGCGGCGGAAAAGAGCAATTACCAGGAGGGGATATTCCCCGCCAACAGTCGCACCGGCGATCTCGCCGATGTCGGCCATTACACCCAGATCATCTGGGCCGACACGCGGGAGGTCGGCTGCGCCATCGCGCGGGGCGAATTCGCCGATTTCCTCGTCTGCCGCTATGCCAATGGCGGCAATGTGCTGGGTGAATCCCCGGTCTGACTATCTGACGCTGGCGGCGGTGGTCCAGCCGAGGTCGGGCAGGCCGATCGAGCGTTTCCCGCCCAGATCCTCGCGCACGACGATCAGGTCCTTCTCCTCCATATAGGTCAGCAGGCGGCGCGCCCGGCTGGGCGAGCGGGTGCCATAGATACGCGCGATCTCGTCGTCGGAGGGGCATTCGCGGCCCTCCTGCGCGGCGCGCGCGATGAGCAGGAAGACGGCCATGATGTCCTCGCTCAAGCCCTGCGCGATGGCGACCGCGTCGGCGAGCGGGCTGTCGGCCAGCTCTGAGCCGAAGATGCCCGCCCGCGCCATGGCGAGGTCGCGCTTGAACTGGTTCAGGTCGGGGATGGGGCCGGGCAGCCGCCGCATCCGGCAGCGCAGCGTGAACTCATGATAGAGGGTCGGCACCGGCTGATAGGCCGAATCCGCCTCGGCGACCATCTCGCGCAAGGTGGTGTCGATGATCGCGGCCGCCTCGGCCCGGCTGGCTTCGGCCGTCTCGGCATCCACGGCTTCGGCCGGGGCGGCCGGCGCGGCGGAGGCTTCGACCGCCGCCAGCAGCTCGGCCGCCGGCGGCGGCGCCGGGCGCGGCCGCTCGCGCGCGGCGGGCGGCGGCGTCGGGTCGCCGGCAAACAGCAGCATCTGGGCGTCGTCGCCGGACGCCGGCTCGGGCATCGGCATCAGCCGTGGGCTGGAGCTGCGCGCCTGCGTCATCACGTCGCCGATGCGAATCGCGACCGGGCGCCGCGACAGCGCCGGGCCGAGTGCGAGGAAATGGCCGCGCTCCAGATCGCGGATGGTTTCGGCCTGCCGCCGCTCCATGCCCAGCAGGTCGGCGGCGCGCGCCATGTCGATGTCGAGGAAGGTGCGGCCCATCAGGAAGTTGGAGGCCTCCGCCGCGACATTCTTGGCGAGCTTGGCGAGGCGCTGGGTGGCGATGACGCCGGCGAGGCCGCGCTTGCGGCCCCGGCACATCAGGTTGGTCATGGCGCCGAGCGAGGCGCGCCGCGCCTCGTCCGACACCTCGCCGGCGACGGCGGGAGCGAACAGCTGCGCCTCGTCGACCACCACCAGCGCCGGATACCAATGATCGCGCGGCGCATCGAACAGCGCGTTGAGGAAGGCGGCGGCGCAGCGCATCTGGGCGTCGACGTCCAGCCCCTCAAGGCTCAGCACCACCGAGGTGCGATGCTCGCGCACGCGGGCGGCGAGGCGCGTCATCTCCGCCTCGCTATATTCGGCGGCGTGGATCGGGACGTGGCCGAACAGCTCGTCGAGCGTCACGAAATCGCCTTCGGGGTCGATGATGACCTGCTGCACCCAGCGGGCGCTGCCCTCGATCAGGCGGCGCAGCAGGTGCGACTTGCCCGATCCGGAATTGCCCTGGACGAGCAATCGGGTGGCAAGCAGCTCTTCGAGGTCAAGCTGGGCAGGCGCGCCGGCGCCGTCGAGGCCCATGTCGATCAGAACGGTCACGCGCCTGCCTTTGGACGATAAGGCATGGCGGCTGCAAGCCGGTGAAGCCGGCGGCGGGCGAATGGCACCCCGCCCGGACCGGCAATGTCAGGCAAATATTCCAGATTAGCATTTTGGTAACCATAACGCCGGCGGCCTGTAATCAAGCCTCTCTAGGGCCGTGTCCCGGGGGGTGCCACGCGGCGCGCTCCCTCGAATCAATAACGAGCGGAGATCACGGGACATGCAGCAAGATATCGCACTGAGCAGGCGCGGCCTGTTCAAATCGGGTGGCGGCGCCGCCGCCGGGCTGGCGCTGGCGGCGCCGTTCGCCGGGCTGATGGCCAATCAGGCCAGGGCGGCGACCAATGCCTCGGGCGCGCAGACGGCGCCCGTCGCCAGCCCCTATGGCGCGATCGCGCCGGTTGCCGACCTCAATACCGGCCTTTACCTGCTCCAGCTCCCCAAGGGCTTCAGCTATCGCAGCTTCTCGTGGGAAGGCGACCTGATGAACGACGGGCAGCGCGTTCTCAGCAGCCATGACGGCATGGCGGTGGTTGCCGTCACCTCGGGCCGCACCCCCGAGGTCGTGCTGATCCGCAACCACGAGCGCGGCGCGGGCGAGCGCATGGTGGTGCCGGGCAATGCGGCCGCGCAATATGACAATGTCAATCTGAACGGCCAGCATCCGGGCGGCGGCTGCACGGTGCTGCGCATCCGCAACGGTCAGCTCGTCGATCATCGCAACACGATCGGCGGCACCATCGTCAACTGCGCCGGCGGCCCCTCGCTGTGGAACAGCTGGCTGACCTGCGAGGAGACGACCGAGAGCCTCGTCAGTCAGGGCGGCCTCAATCACGGCTATATCTTCGACGTGTCGTCCAACCCGCTTCAGACCCGGGCGACGCCGATCAAGGGCATGGGCCGCTTCAGCCACGAAGCCGTCGCGATGGACCCGGTGACCGGCTATGCCTATCTGACCGAGGACAGCCGCAACAATTCGGGCTTCTACCGCTACAAGCCGACCAGCAAGCAGCGTGCTTACGGCGCGCTGTCGCAGGGCGGCACGCTCCAGGCGGCCAAGGTGGTCGGCGTCGAACGCGCCAACCTGCTCGCCCTCGACGGCCCGCGTCCCAGCGACATCGACAGGGTCGGCACGACGCTGGCCATCGAATGGGTCGACATCAACGAGCCGGATGCGGCGCCGACGAGCCATAACGAAACCGGCTCCCAGAACCCGGACACCGGCTCGCGCACCGTCGCCGGCCCGTTCGCGCAGGCGCGCATCGCCGGCGCGCTGCGCATGAGCCGTGGCGAAGGCATCTGGTATGACGGCCGCGGCACCTTCTACCTGACGGACACGTCCTTCGGCTATGAAACCGGCGGCAGCCAGCGCGCCGGCCGTGGCTTCGGCGCGGTCTGGGCCTATCGCCCCAGCACCACCAATCCCGAGCGCGGCACGCTGACCCTGATCTATGCCGCCGCGACGATGATTGCCGGCAACAACCCCGACAATATCACGGTCAGCCCGACCGGCGCGGTGCTCTATTGCGAGGACGGCGCGGCCGTCGTCGACCAATATGGCGCGGGCAACCGCCTGATGGGCCTGTCGCCCGCCGGCGAGGCCTATATTTTCGGCAAGAACAACCTGCAGCTCACCGCCGCCGACCTCGCCAAGGCGGGCCGCACCGGGCAGGTCCGCCCCGCCGACTATCGCGGCAACGAGTTCGCCGGCGCGACCTTCGATCCCACTGGCCGCACCCTGTTCGTCAACATCCAGACGCCGGGCATCACCTTCGCGATTTCCGGCCCGTGGGCGGCCGGCAACCTCTGATCCCTTCTTACGACAAAGGAAACCACATCATGCGCAAGCCACTTTTCCTGATGGCGCTTGCCGCCCTCATCGCGCCGGCGGTTCCGGCGCAGGCTGTCCAGATCCTCGGCCAGACCGCGACCGACGGCAACGTCATCAACGTCTTTACCGCCGATGCCGGCCGGCTGGAGGCGGATTTCGACGTCTATGCCTTCGCGCCGATCAGCCTTGATCTCGGCGTCACCGCCGGCGACAGCCCGGTCATCGCCTTCAACAGCTTCACCAACGTCTATACCGGCGTGACGCTGGGCAAGTCGCTGGGTTCGATGCTGTTCACGCTCGACAAGGGCGCAACCTTCGACATGGGGTCGGTGACGTCCGCGTTCAGCTTTGCCACCGCCAGCCTCAACGCGGCGGGCAATGAACTGCTGCTCAAGTTCAATCCGGGCGAAAGCCTGGGCTTCGGCCTTGGCGCCATCAATGGCGGCGTCGAGGATTTCGGCATCAAGCTGAACGGCCTCGGCGTCGGCGACAGCTTCTCGCTGACGCTCAACGCCTCGGCGGTGCCGGAGCCGGCGGTGTGGCTCCAGATGATCCTGGGCTTCGCGCTGATCGGCGGCGCGATCCGCTATCGTCGCAACAAGCCCGTGACGGTCGTGGCCTGATTGCAGGGGCGGGGAAGGCCATCGCTCCCGGTCTTCCCCGCCTTGACCCTTGCGGGCGCCTGCGACAACGGTCCCGCGCATGCAGATTCTGGCATGGACGATCCTCGGCGCGCTGCTCGGCCTCGCGGTCGGCAGCGCGATCGCGACTCTGGTGATCCGCTGGCCGGCGGGGCGGAGCATGGGCGGGCGTTCTGCCTGCGACCATTGCGCCACGCCGCTGCGCCCCGTCGATCTGGTGCCGCTCCTGTCCTTCGCGGTGAACCGGGGCCGTTGCTGGTCCTGCCTCAATCCGATCGACCGGCGGCACCCGGCGATCGAACTCACCGCCGCCGTGGTCGGCGCGAGCGCGCTGCTGGCGCAGCCGGGACTCGCCGGCCTGTCGCTGGGGGCGGGCGGCCTGCTGCTGTTCACCCTTGCCGCGCTCGATGCCGAGTCGCTGTGGCTGCCCGACCGGCTGGTCCTGCCGCTCGCGCTGCTCGGCCTCGCCGATGCGGCGGTCTTTCATGCCGATATGCTGACGGCCCGCCTGATCGGCATGGCGGCGGGGTTCCTGCTGCTCGAATCGGTGCGCCGCCTCTATGCGCGGCTGCGCGGGCGGGAGGGCATGGGCGGCGGCGATCCCAAGTTGTTCGGCGCTCTCGGCGCGTGGCTGGGATGGGCGGCATTGCCCGCGGTCCTCGTGCTGGCGGGGTGCCTCGGCCTGCTGTGGGTGGCGGCGCAGCGCCTGCGCGGGCGCGACGTGCCGGTCGAGCTGCCGCTGGGCAGTCTGATGGCGCTCGGCGCGTGGCCGCTCATGCTTCTGGCGGCCGGCGGCGTTTCCTTTTTCTGACAGGCGCCGATCCAACCCTCCGCTGGTCGAATCTCGCGGCGTTGTCATCCAGTCGTCACATGGACGTCACCTAAGCGTCATCGCTTCGACCTAACTCCGCGAGGCGATGAAGCGGGGGACCATGCGACCTTATTTCCAAGCCTTGGCGGGGCGCGTCCCGGCCCATCTGCCTGCCGCCGGCGCGCGCCTGCTGAACCATGCGCCGGAGTTGCTGCTCGGCCTGCTGCTGCTCAGCCAGGTCGCGCGCATGGCATGGGCCGTCGCAGCGGCGCCGGCCCCGGATTATAACAGCCTCGCCCGGCCGCTGGCCAATGTCGACCGCAGCCTGCTCGGCCGCTTCGACGCATTTTTTCAGGCGAGCGGCGGGCCGGTGACGATCACCGCGCTGGACCTCGTTCTTTATGGCACGCGGGTCGACCCGGTGATGGGCCGTGGCTCGGCGATCATCGGGGCGCCGGGCGGCACGCAGGCAAGCTATTTCGTCGGTGAGGAGATCCAGTCCGGCGTCACGCTGCAGGCGGTCGAGGCCGACAATATCACCCTGTCGCGCGGCGGCGCGAGCGAGCGGCTTTTCCTGACGCAGGCCGAAGGCGGCGGCGCCGCCGCCGCGCCCGAACCGTCCGCGCCGGCGGCCGGCGGCGGCGCGTCCATGGACCCGACGGAACTGGTTGCCCAGACCGGTCTTACCCCGCGCATCAAGGACGGTGGCGTCAACGGCTATGTCCTCCAGCCGCAGGGCGATGGCGCGCTGTTCAACCGCGCCGGGCTGCGGGCCGGCGACGTGCTGGTGTCCGTCAACGGCATGCGCATGACCTCGCCGCAAAGCGTCGCCGCCATGATCGACCGGCTGGGCCAGTCCGCCGACGCGGTGCTTGAGGTGGAGCGCGACGGCAAGCTGGTGACGCTCGGCTTCGAGGTGGCGCGATGAAGCGGCCCGGCCTGCTGATCGCCCTCGCGCTGCTCGCTTCCACCTCGGCGGTGGCGCAGACGCAGATGATCAACCTGCGCGATGCCGACATCCGCGCCTTCATCCAGGACGTATCGCGCACGACGGGGCGCAGCTTCATCATCGACCCGCGCGTGCAGGGCAAGGTGTCGGTCGTCACCGACCGCCCGCTCGGCCGCGAGCAATATTTCGAGCTGTTCCTGTCCACCCTGCGGGCCAACAACCTCGTCGCCATCCCGACCGGCAACGGCGCCTATCGCATCCAGCCGGCGGAGGGCGCGGCGACGCAGGCGCCGGCGCAGCGCAGCGGCGGCAACCGCTTCGTAACCGAGGTCATCCGGCTGGGCAGCATCGACGCCGCCTCTGCGGTGGAGACGCTGCGCCCGCTGGTTAGCAAGGACGGCCAGCTCACCCCCAACCGCACCGGCAACACCATCGTCGTCGCGGATTATGCCGACAATGTCGCGCGCATCCGCTCGCTCGCCGCGCAGATCGACCGCGACCGCTCGGCGGTGCGCATCGTGCCGCTGACCAATGCCGGCGCGCGCGAAATCGCCTCCGCGCTCGGCACGTTGGGGGCGAGCGGCGGCGGTGGCGCGGAGGGCCAGCGCGGGGCCGGCGTCTCGCTGGTGCCGATCGACAGCTCGAACGCCGTCGTCGTGCGCGGCGACCCGGCCGCCGTGTCGCGCATGGTCGATATCGTGCAGGACCTCGACCGGCGGGCAGCGCGCGGCACCGACGTCCGCGTCATACCGCTCCAGCATGCCGACGCCGCCAAGCTGCTGCCCGTGCTGCAACAGATTGCGGGGCAGGCCGCCGCGCCGACACCCGCCGCTGCCGGTGGCGGCGGGGAGGGCGCCGCGCCTGCGCCCGCCGCTGTGCCGTCCGCAGGGCCCAACGGTACCGTCATCGCGCGCTATGAAGGCGCCAACGCGATCATCATTTCCGCCCCGTCCGACATGCAGCGCATGCTGGAAAAGGTCGTGACCCAGCTCGACACGCGGCGCGAGCAGGTGCTGGTCGAAGCGATCATCGTCGAGATTTCGGACAATGCCGCCAAGCGGCTGGGCGTGCAGTTCCTGCTCGGCGGCCTGCCGGGCAGCGGCGTGCCGTTCGCGGTGACCAACTATTCCAACTCCGCCCCCAACCTGCTCGCCATCGCGGGCGCGGTCGGCGCGCGCGAGTTGGGGCGCACGACCACGACGATCAACGGCTCCACCGTCACCACCAGCACCAACTCCGCGACCGGCGACGCGCTGGAGCAGGCGGCGGTCAATTCGCTGCTCAATTCGGCGGGCGGCTTCGGCGGCTTTGCCGGTAAGCTCGGCGGCGATGCGATCTTCGCGACGATCATCAACGCCGTGAAGTCGGACAACACCTCCAACATCCTGTCGACGCCGTCGATCATGACGCTGGACAACCAGCAGGCGAAAATCCTGGTCGGGCAGGAGATTCCGGTGACGACCGGCGAGGCGCTGTCGGACAATTTCGACAATGCCTTTCGCACGGTGCAGCGCCAGAATGTCGGCATCCAGCTTGAGGTGAAGCCCCAGATCAACCAGGGCGGCGCGATCAAGCTGTTCCTGCGGCAGGAGGTGTCCTCCATCGCCGGGCCGGTGTCCGACAATTTCAACGACCTGATCCTCAACAAGCGCGAGATCGAGACGACGGTGACGGTCGATGACGGCCAGATCATCGCGCTCGGCGGCCTGCTCGACGAGAATGAGCGGCGCACGCTGGAGAAGATTCCGCTGCTCGGCGACATTCCGGGGCTGGGCCAGCTTTTCCGCTCGCGGGCGCGGGAGCGGGCCAAGACCAACCTGATGGTCTTCATCCGCCCCACCATCGTCCGGTCGGCCGAGGATGCGCGGGCGATCACCGACCGCCGCTTCGACTATACCCGCGCCGACCTGCGCGCCCGCCGCCCGGAGCAGGAGCCGGGGATCGACGTGCTGCTGCGCGACTATATGGGCGCGACGCCGCCGGGCACATACACCCCGCCGCCGCCGGCTCCGGTGCCGCCGCAATGAACGCCGTGACGCCGCTGCTCGTGCCCGCCACGATCCCCTATGCCTTCGCCAAGCGCTTCGGCGTCATCGTGCTGGGCGAGGACGGCGAACGCTGCCTGATCGGCCTGCGCGAGGGCGACGATGCGCGCGCCCTGACCGAAGTGCGCCGCGCGCTCGGCCGTCCGCTCAAGGCGGAGCGGGTCGGCCTGCGCGACTTCGACCGCCTCTTGTCGGAACGCTATGCGGCGGACGGGCTGGATGCGGCGGGCGTCACCGGCGACCTCGACCGTTCGGGCAGCCTCGACTCGCTGATCGACGAGATGCCGGCGGCGGAGGACCTGCTCGCCAGCCAGGACGA
>CAZACH010000016.1:13706-16757 GCA_964483275.1 uncultured Sphingomonadaceae bacterium
CGCGTCGGCCTGACGCTGGGCGGCCGCTCGCTCGACGTGCGCGTCTCGACCCTGCCGTCGCGCCATGGCGAGCGGGTGGTGCTGCGTATCCTCGACAAGGATCAGGCGGGATTGAGCCTCATCGACCTCGGCCTGCCGCGCGAGCTGCTGGCGACGGTGCAGAAGGGGCTGGCCGAACCCAATGGCATCATCCTCGTCACCGGCCCGACCGGCTCCGGCAAGACGACGACGCTCTATGCGGGCCTGCGCACGCTGAACGACGGCAGCCGCAATATCCTGACGGTGGAAGACCCGGTGGAATATGCCATCGAGGGCGTCGGCCAGACCCAGGTCAACGCCAAGGTCGGGCTGAGCTTCGCCGCCGGCCTGCGCGCGATCCTGCGGCAGGACCCCGACATCGTCATGGTCGGCGAGATTCGCGACGTCGAGACGGCGAGCATCGCCGTGCAGGCGTCGCTCACCGGGCATCTCGTGCTCTCCACCGTCCACACCAACGACGCGGTCGGCGCCATCACCCGCCTGCGCGACATGGGCGTCGAGCCGTTCCTGCTCGCCTCCACCCTGCGCCTCGTCATCGCCCAGCGGCTGGTGCGGCGGCTGTGCCCCGAATGCCGCGCGCCGGCGGAGGCCGATGCCGGGACGGCTGCGCTGATCGGGCTGAAAAGCGGAGCGACTATCTATCGCGCCACCGGCTGCGCCACCTGCAACGGCACCGGCTTTTCGGGCCGCACCGGCATCTATGAGGCGGTGCCGATCGACGACCAGATCCGCACCCTCATCAACCGCAATGCGGATGAAGGGGAAATCGCCGCCTATGCCTTCCGTCGCACGGCGAGCCTGTCCGAATCCGCCCGCCGCGCGGTCGCGGCGGGCGTGACCACCGTCGAGGAGGCGGTGCGCATCACCCGCACGCAGGAGGCTGGCGATGCCGGCCTATGATTATCTGGCGCTCGACACGGCCGGGCGCGAGCGGCGCGGGCGGCTGGTCGCCGACAGCGATGCGGACGCCCGCGCCGCCCTGTCGCGGCGCAAGCTGTTGCCCGTCCGTCTTGCGCAGGGCGTCGGCAATGGCGACCGCGCGCCGTCGCTGCTGTCCTCGATGGGGGCGCGGCGCAAGCTGAAGCCCCGGCAGGTGACGCTGCTCACCCGCCAGCTTTCGACGCTGGTCCGCGTCTCCCCGCTGGAGGAGGCGTTGCGCACCATGGCGCTCCAGGCCGACCGCCCGGCGGTCGAGGTGGTCCTGTCCTCCGTGCATGGCGGCGTCGTCGAGGGGCATCGCCTGTCCGACGCGATGGGACGGGAAGCGCGCAGTTTCCCGCCGCTCTACCGCGCGATGATCGCGGCCGGCGAGCGGTCGGGTGCGCTGCCCGACATATTGGAGCGCCTTGCCGACCTGCTGGAACGGCAGGCCGAGGTGCGCGGCAAGCTGGTCACGGCGCTGGCCTATCCGATCATGCTGGCGCTGGTCGCGGTGGGCGTGGTGATCGCGCTGATGGCTTTCGTCGTGCCGCGCGTCGTCGAGCAATTCTCCACGCTGGGGCGGGAAATGCCGCTGCTGACGCGGATCGTCATCGCGATCAGCGACCTGATCTCGACCTGGGGTCCGATCCTGTTCATCCTGATGCTGGTGGCCGGCCTGTTGTTCGCGCGCGCCCTGCGCAATCCGCAATTCCACTATCGCGTCGATCACGCGATGCAGCGCATGCCGGGGATCGGCCGGCTGATCCGCGACCTCCATGCCGCGCGGCTGTCGCGCACGCTGTCGACGATGATCGCCAGCGGCCTGCCGCTGATCGAGGGGCTGTCGATCACCGCGCGCACAGTCCGTAACCAGGTGCTTGCGCGCGCCACCACCGGCATGGCCGAGGCGATCCGCGAGGGCGGCAGCCTGTCCGCTTCGCTGCGCCGCGCCGCCGTCTTCCCGCCGATCCTCATCGCCATGGCGGCGGCGGGGGAGGCGAGCGGGCGGCTGGACGTCATGCTCGCCCGCGCCGCCGACTATCTGGAGCGCGAGTTCGACACCTTCACCGCGACCGCGCTGTCGCTGCTGGAACCCGGCATCATCATCGTCATGGGGGGCGTGGTGGCGATCATCATCCTCGCCATCCTGATGCCGATCCTCCAGCTCTCCACCCTGCCCGCCGTCTGAGGAACAGCCCATGCAGCCCCGCCGCAAACCCCCGATCCGCCGCCGCGCCGAGGCCGGCTTCACCCTCGTCGAGCTGATGGTCGTGATCGTCATCATCGGCCTGCTCGCGACCGTGGTGATGATCAACGTGCTGCCCGCGCAGGACCGCGCGCTCAAGGAAAAGGCCAAGGCCGACATCGCGCTGATCGAGCAGGCGATCGAGATGTACCGCCTCGACAACCTCACCTATCCCCCGGCCGCGCAGGGCCTGAACGCCCTCGTCGCCGCGCCCCCCGAAGCCGCGCAGAGCGGGCGCTATCGGTCCGGCGGCTATATCAAGCGCCTGCCTGCCGATCCGTGGGGCAATCCCTACCAATATGCCTTCCCCGGCCGCCACAGCGCGTTCGACATCTATTCGCTCGGCGCCGACGGCCGCGAGGGCGGCGAGGGCGACGCCGCCGATATCGGCAACTGGTAGGGGGCGATGGCGGGCGAACGGGGATTCACGCTGGTCGAGCTGATGGTCGTGATGCTCATCATGGGGCTGGCGGCGGGCGCGGTCGTGCTCGCCCTGCCGAACGGGCGCGGCGCCTTGCGCGGCGAGGCGCGCGGGCTGGCGGCGCGGCTCGATGCGGCGCGGGGGGAAGCGATCCTCGCCAACCGTCCGGTGCGCGCCGTGATTGATGATCGGGGCTATCGCTTCATGATGCGCCAGCGCGGCGAATGGGTGCCGGTCGCCGATCGTGCGCTCGGCGAACGGGCATGGGACGATGGCGTCGGCGCGACGCGGGGCAGCATTGATTTCGACAGCGTCGGCATCGTCACCCCCGCCACCGTCACGCTTCTGAAGAACGAGGCGCGCATCACGGTGTCGGTCGATGGCACGGGACGGATCAGCATCAATGGCTAGCGGTGGTTTGTTT
>CAZACH010000017.1:0-16636 GCA_964483275.1 uncultured Sphingomonadaceae bacterium
TCGACGGTGACATAGGAATCGCCGGCCTTCTGCGCGATCTGCTCGGCCTGGTCGAGCACGCGCATCGCCTCGGCATCGAGGCCGGGCGCCTGCGCGGCGCCGCCGCCCGACACGGCGGGAATCTTGGCCAGCGCCGCATCGACGGCCCGGCCCGCGACCTCGGCATTGCCGCCGGACGCGCGGATCAGGCCGGCGGCCATGCCCTGATCGTCCTCGAGCAGGGCCTTCAGCAGATGCTCGGGCGCGATGCGCTGGTGATTGAGGCGAATGGCAACAGTCTGGGCGGATTGCAGGAAGCCCTTCGCGCGATCGGTGAATTTTTCGAGGTTCATCAAACCCTCCCTTCAACCGCACCGAGATAGTGTTGCAAATATGCAACACAAGAGGATGGCGCCAATTTTCCTCTCCGGCGCCATTTGCAAGATTGGCGCGGCCGCGACGCACTGCAAGCCCCCATGTCGGCGATTGTTGCGCGCCTGTTCCGTCCCGCTATGGTGCCCGGCACGAACCGATCAGAAGCGCAGGACCCCCACGCATGCGTCTTTCCGCCATCGCCGCCGCCTTCCTTCTTTCCACCGCCGCCATTGCCGCCCCCGCGCCCAAGGCCGCGCCGGTTTCCGAACTGGTCAAGGCGGTGGAGATTCCGTTCGAGGAGTTCACCCTGCCCAACGGCCTGCGCGTCGTGGTGCATGAGGACCGCAAGGCGCCGGTGGTGGCGGTGTCGGTCTGGTATCATGTCGGCTCGCGCTTCGAGCCGAAGGGCAAGACCGGCTTCGCCCATCTGTTCGAGCATCTGATGTTCAACGGCTCGGAAAATGCCGACGACGAATATTTCCGCCCGCTCGACAATATCGGCGCGACCGACGTCAACGGCACGACCTGGTTCGACCGCACCAACTATTTCCAGACTGTGCCGACGGGCGCGCTGGACGTGGCGCTGTTCCTCGAATCCGACCGCATGGGCCATCTGCTCGGCGCGGTCACCCAGGAGAAGCTGGATAACCAGCGCGGCGTCGTCCAGAACGAGAAGCGGCAGGGCGACAACCAGCCCTTCGGTCTCGTCGAATATGCCCAGCTTGCCGCGCATTTCCCGGAGGGGCACCCCTATCGCCACTCGACCATCGGCTCGATGGCCGATCTCGACGCCGCCACGCTCGACGATGTGAAAGGCTGGTTCCGCGACCATTACGGCCCCAACAATGCCGTGCTCGTCCTCGCCGGCGACATCGACGCCAAGGCGGCGCGGCCGCTGGTCGAGAAATGGTTCGGCGACATTCCGCGCGGCGCGGAAAGCAGCGCGCCGCCCGCCGCCGTGACGCCGCTCGTGACGGACAAATCGCAGGTCATGCACGACCGGGTGGCGACGACGCGCATCTATCGCAGCTGGACGGTGCCGGGCCTCAGCGATCCCGACAGCGTGCCCTTGCAGATCGCCGCGTCAGTGCTCGGCGGCCTGTCCTCCTCCCGCCTCGACAATGAACTGGTCCGCAAGGAAAAGCTCGCCGTCCGCGTCTCGGCGGGCGTGCAGGTGTTCGAGAAGGTCGGTCTGTTCGAGACCTTCGTCGACGTCCGCCCCGGCGCCGACCCGAAACAGGCGGCGGCACGGCTGGATGCGATCATCGCCGACCTGTTGAAGCAGGGGCCGACCGCCGACGAGGTCAATCGCGTCGCGACCCGCGCCGTCTCCGGCGAGATTGGCGGGCTTGAGAAGGTCGGCGGCTTCAGCGGCAAGGCGGTGACGCTGGCCGAGGGCAAGCTCTACATGAACGATCCGGCCTTCTATCGCCGCCAGCTTGCCGCCTATGCCGCCGCGACGCCGCAGAGCGTCACCGCGGCGGCGCACAAATGGCTGGAGAAGCCCAGCTATCGCCTGACCGTCGAGCCCGGCGAGCGCACCGCCGCCGACAATGCCATGGCCGGCAACGCCACCGGCGCGACCATCGGCGGCCCACGTCATTACCGCGATCCCGCCGCCGGACAGGGTACGACCACCGCGGGAACAGCCGTCGACCGCTCCAAATTCCCGCCGGTCCAGCCGGTCGGCGACCTCAAATTCCCGGACGTCGAGCGCTTCACCCTGTCGAACGGCATCAAGGTGGTGTTCGCGCGCCGCACGACGGTGCCGGCCGTGCAGGTCAGCGTGTCGTTCGACGCCGGCAATGCCGCCGATCCCAAGGAAAAGCTCGGCACCCAGGCGCTGATGCTGTCGCTGCTCGACGAAGGCACGAAGACGCGCAATTCGATCCAGATCGCCGAGGAGCAGGAGCGACTGGGCGCCAATATCGGCAGCGGCGCGACGATGGACCGTACCGACGTGTCGATGTTCGCGCTCAAGGCCAATCTCGCGCCGTCGCTCGACCTGCTGGCCGACATCGTGCGCAATCCGGCCTTCGACCCGGCGGAGATCGAGCGGCTGCGCGCCACCCTGCTGACGCGCATCGCGTCGGAAAAGACGCAGCCGATGGGCCTTGCCCAGCGCGAACTGCCGCCACTGCTCTATGGCCATATCCATCCTTACGGCGTGCCGTTCACCGGCTCCGGCACCGAGGATGGCGTCAAGGCGGTGACGCGCGACGATCTGGTGGCTTTCCACCAGCGCTGGCTGCGGCCGGACACGGCGACCATCTTCGTCGCCGGCGACATCACGCAGGCCGAGCTGAAACCCCTGCTCGAATCGCGCTTCGGCACCTGGCGCGCGCCTGCCGTCGAAAAGGGCGCCAAGCTGTTCCGCATGGACCGCATGGCGCGGCCGGCGCGCATCGTGCTGATCGACCGGCCGCAGAGCCCGCAGTCGCTGATCCTGGCCGGACAGATCCTGCCGCTGAAGGGCACCGACGATCCGCTAGCGCTCGAAACCGCCAACCAGGCACTAGGCGGCTGCTTCATCTCGCGCCTCAACCCCGACCTGCGCGAGACGAAGGGTTGGTCCTATGGCGTGTCGAGCGGCGTGTCGCGGGTGCGCGAAACCATGCCGTTCCTGCTCTATGCGCCCGTGCAGACCGACCGCACCGGCGACGCCATCGCCGCGATCCGCAAGGAAATGACCGAGTTCCTCACGGACAAGGGCATGACGACCGAGGAGCGCGGGCGGATCATCAACAGCGCCGTCCTGTCCCTGCCCGGCCGCTTCGAAACCTCGTCAAGCGTGCTGGGCGCGCTGCAGCGCATCGCCTATTTCGGCCTGCCCGACGACTATTATGAAGCGCTGCCGGCGCGCTACCGGGCGTTCACCATCGACCAGCTGGACGAGGCCGCCCGCGCCGCGATCCGCCCGAACGACCTGATCGGGGTGGTGGTGGGCGACGCCAGGCAGGTCCGGCCGCAGCTCGACAAGCTCGGCCTGCCGGTGGAGGAGAAGAAGGCGGACTAGGCGGGAACGACCGCGATCCGCAGTGGCCCGGTTCTGTCCCGACCAACGCCAGAACGACGTGCGTTGCACAAACTCCGTTCGTCCTGAGCCTGTCGAAGGACGACTGCGCCAACCTGCGAACTCTGCTCCGCCCCCTGCCGGCGGGAAAAGCTGAGCGGTCGTCCTTCGACAGGCTCAGGACGAACGGAGTTTGGGGATGACGGTGCCTGTTGGAACAGGCCCTGCGCGCTCAATCCTCGCCGAACTTCGCCTCGACGAGTTGCACCAGCGCATCAAGGGCGCGTTCGGCCTCGGGGCCGCTGGCGCTGATGATGATGTTGTCGCCGATCGCCGCGCCCAGCATCATCAGGCCCATGATCGAGGTGCCGGTGACGGATGAGGTACCCGGCTTCTCCACCTCGATCTGCGCGTTCAGGCTTGAGGCGAGGGTCACGAACTTGGCGCTCGCCCGCGCGTGAAGGCCGCGCTTGTTGGTGATGGCGACGGTGCGGACCGAGCGGCCGTTCATACCACCTCCCCCAATATCGCCGACGCCACCGAGATATATTTGCGCCCGGCCTCCTGCGCCGCCTCGACCGCCTTGGCGACCGGCAGGCTGCGCCGCACCGAGGCGAGGCGGATCAGCATCGGCAGGTTGATGCCGGCGATCACCTCCACATTGGGGCGGCCCATCAGGGAGATTGCGAGATTGGACGGCGTGCCGCCGAACATGTCGGTCAGCAGGATGACGCCCTGGCCCGAATCGGACCGCTCCGCCGCCGCCGCGATCTCCTCCCGGCGGACCTCCATATCGTCCTCCGGGCCGATGCAGATCGCCTCCACCTGCGACTGCGGGCCAACGACATGTTCCATCGCTGAAATGAACTCAGCGGCCAGACGACCGTGAGTGACGAGCACAAGACCAATCATACGCCTGTCAATTGCTCCCCGACACCTGCGTTCGAGGGCGTGCCCCCGTCATCCTCGCTGGGTCTGGTGCCCATGTCGCGATGCACAATCGTGGGCGAAAAACCGGCGTCGCGCAAGCGCTGGCCGACGGTTTCCGTGACATGGACCGAACGATGGCGCCCGCCCGTGCATCCGAACGCCACGGTGACATAGGATTTGCCCTCCGACCGATAGCGCGGCAGCAGGAAAAGCAGCAGCCCGACGATGCGGTCCAGCGCCTCGCCATAGGCCGGATCGGCGGCGATATGGGCGGCGACGGCGGGATCGAGACCGGTCAGCGGGCGCAGGTGATCGACCCAGTGGGGATTGTCGAGGAAGCGCATGTCGAACACCAGGTCGGCATTGCGCGGCACCCCCCGCGCATAGCCGAACGACATCAGCGTCAGCACCGCATCGCCCGAGCCGTCACGATCGAACCGGGCGCGAATCGCAAGGCGCAGGTCGTTGGAGGTGAAGTCGCTGGTGTCGATGAGCTGGTTCGCCGCGCGGCGCAGCGGATCGAGCAGCTCGCGTTCGCGGGCGATGCCGTCGCCGGGCGAGCGGTCGGGCGCCAGCGGGTGGCGACGGCGCGTCTCCGAATAGCGGCGGGTCAGTTCCGCGCCCGCGCAATCGAGAAACAGGATGCGGATGGGCAGGCCGGCGGCGCGCAGCTTGCGGATGCGCGCCGCCACCGCCCCCGCATCGAAGCCGCGCGTCCGGCTGTCGATGCCGATCGCCACCGGCCGGGCGGCGGCATCGGGCGCGATCGGATCGTCCGGCACCGCCAGCAGGCGTTCCAGCAGCGACAGCGGCAGATTGTCCACCGTCTCCCAGCCAAGGTCCTCCAGCGTGCGCAGCGTCACCGATTTGCCCGCGCCCGACATGCCGGTCACGAGCAGGATGTGCTTCGCCGCACGCGCCGGGCGGGAGTCGCTAGCCATGCCGCCAGTCTACACCCGCCGGTACGCCCCGCAACGCCAGTTCCGCCTTGATCGGCGCCGACGCCTCGAACGGGGCGAGGCGCACCAGCGGAACGGCGATGCCGGCGACCTCCTCGGCCTCCGCTTCGGGCAGGCGCGGCACCGGCGCGTCGACGCGAATGGCGAGCGCGACCGCCGCCTCGTCCAGCGCCGGCAGCGCGATCAGGCCGATGCCGCGCACCTCCATGCGCCCGGCGATGTTGGCGGGGGCGCGGGCGAAGAGCCGTCCGTCCACCGCCCGCAACTCGCAATAATCGTCCGCGACGAGCGTGGCGCCCCGGTCGATCAGCCGCAGCATCAGGTCCGACTTGCCGCTGCCCGATGCGCCCAGCACCAGCACCCCGCGCCCCTCGATCGAGACGCAGCCGGCGTGGAGGAGGGTGGCGCTCATGCCCGGAAGGCGGACGGCAGCGTGACGGTGAAGCGCGCGCCCGAGGGGCCG
Organism: uncultured Sphingomonadaceae bacterium; assembly: GCA_964483275.1. GTDB lineage: Bacteria > Pseudomonadota > Alphaproteobacteria > Sphingomonadales > Sphingomonadaceae > JBBCJR01. Next base: position 5,720 of record CAZACH010000017.1, read on the forward strand.
TCGGTGCGATCCTCCGCCGCGATGCGCCCGTCATGCGCCTCGACGATGGTCTTGGCGATCGCGAGGCCCAGCCCCGAATGCTCGCCGATCGCGGTATCGTCGGTGCGCTCGGAATAGAAGCGCCGGAAAATCGCCTCGCGCGCTTCCGGCGCGACGCCCGGCCCCTCATCCTCGACCCGCAGCTGCACGACATCGCCGTCGCGGGTGACGGAGATCAGCACGACGCCATCGTCGGGGGAGAAGGAGATGGCGTTGTCGATCAGGTTCTGGACGACGCGGGTCAGCCGGAACTCCTCGCCCATCACCAGCGCCGTGCCCGGCTCGGGCCGCGCGAAGGCGATCTGCACGCCGCGCACCGTGCCGCGCTCCTCGCGCGCGGCGATCATGCCGGACAGCATGGCGCCGAGGTCGATCGGCTCGAAGCGCACGCGCGACAATTCGGCATCGACCCGCGAGGCTTCGGCGATGTCGATGATCAGCCGGTCGAGGCGATGGACATCGTCCGTCACCACCCGGAGCAACTGTTCCTGCAACGCCTCGTCCTTGACCCGGCCGAGCGCCTCGACCGCCGAGCGCAGCGACGCCAGCGGGTTCTTCAGCTCGTGGGTGACGTCGGCGGCGAAGGCTTCGGTGGCGTCGATGCGGGCGCGCAGCGCCTGGCTCATGTCCGACAGGGCGCGCGCCAGCATGCCGATCTCGTCCCGCCGCGACGGCAGACGCGGCACCGTCACCTCGCGGGCGCGGCCGAGGCGGACGCGGTGCGCGGCGATCGCCAGCCGCCGCAGCGGCCGGACGATGGTGCGCGCGAGGAACAGCGACAGCAGGATGCTGACGAGGATCACGCCGCCCAGCACCACCGCCGACCAGAAGCGCTCGGCGCGCAGGTTGGTGATGACGTCGCGGGCATTCTCGGTCAGCAGAAGGCTGGCGCCGGCGGGATCGGACAGCGGGATGGCGGCGACGAACACCGGCGTCCGGTCCGGCGCCAGCAGGACGTTGGTCGCGACCGTTCCCCTGGCCTGCGCTTCGCGGATCACCGACCATTGATCGGCGCGGTCGACCGCCGGCTCGGCAAAGGGCGAGGGCCGCTCCGATCCCGCCACCGTGTCGATCACGCGGTCGAGGAAGCGCGCGGCATGTTTGCGCAGCGGTTCCTCGTCGGGGTCGCGCAGGCGATAGGTCGGGCCGGTGAGGCTCCAGCTGTCCAGCTCCAGCCGGCCGTCCGGGCCATAGAGCCGCAGCCGCTCGCCGCTGCGATTGCCGAGCGTCGCGGCGAGCGAGGGACGGCGTTCCGCCGGCACCGCCGACAGGGCGGCCGCCATGACCTGCGCGCCGGTGGTGTAATTCTCCATCCGCTCGTCGATCAGGCGGCTGCGATAGCTGTCGAGATAGATGACGCTGCCCAGCAGCATGGCGACGGCGAAGATGTTGATCGCCAGGATGCGCTGCGTCAGCGACCAGCGCCGCGACCAGCTGAGCACCAGATCGTCATGGCCGTCGCCGCGGGGACGCGGGACGCGCAACGCATCGGCGTGCGGCGCGCTATTCCTCGGCAAATCGATAACCGACGCCATAGAGGGTCTCTATGGATTTGAACTGGTTGTCGACCGCGCGGAACTTCTTGCGCAGCCGCTTGATGTGGCTGTCTATGGTGCGGTCGTCGACATAGACGTCGTCCTGATAGGCGGCGTCCATCAACTGGTCGCGCGACTTCACGAAGCCGGGGCGCTGCGCCAGCGATTCGAGGATCATGAATTCGGTGACGGTGAGCGCGATGTCCTTGCCCGCCCAGCGCACGCGATGGCGGGCGGGGTCCAGCTCCAGCCGCCCGCGCTGGATGATCTCGGCGGCCGGCTGCTCCGCCTCGCCCTCGCCGGCAGCGGCGGCATCGGCGCGGCGATGCTCGGCGCGGCGCAGGACGGCGCGGATGCGGGCGATCAGCAGGCGCTGGGAGAATGGCTTCGAGATATAGTCGTCCGCCCCCATGGCGAGGCCCAGCGCCTCGTCCAGCTCGTCGTCCTTCGAGGTCAGGAAGATCACCGGGATATCAATCTTCTCGCGCAGGCGGCGGAGAAGCTCCATGCCGTCCATGCGCGGCATCTTGATGTCGAGCACGGCGAGGTCCGGCGGATTTTCCACCATCGCCTTCAGCGCGGCGGCGCCGTCGGTATAGACGCGGGTCTGGAACCCCTCCGCCTGCAACGTGATCGAGACGGACGTCAGGATATTGCGATCGTCATCGACAAGCGCGATGGAAGCTGACATCGTTGCTGGTCCCCTTCCGGCTGCCATCCTGCCTCACCGCCTGATTAGACGAGTGATCGCCGCGCGGCAATAAACGGTCCGCTGCCCCGCCGGCGCGGTAAACGCGGGATCATCGCTTTGACGGTTGAGCGGGCTTGCTGTATGCGCCCGGTTGACCCGGGCGTGTTCGCGAGCCGGTTTTCATTGAATGTGGGAGATGCATCTCGTGTCCGATTGCGCGCCGTCCTTCGATCTGAAACAGCAGGGTATCGATACGTCCGCCAATGTCGTTTGGAACCTGTCGACGGCGCCCCTGGTGGAATATTCGATCAGGCGCGGCGAGGGCATGCTGGCCAAGGACGGCCCGCTGGTGGTGGAAACCGGCAAGCACACCGGCCGCTCCGCCAAGGACAAGTTCATCGTCCGCGACGCCGAGACCGAGAACAGCATCTGGTGGGGCAAAACCAATGTCGAGATGAGCCCCGAGAACTTCGCCGCGCTGAAGGCGGACTTCCTGAAGGCGCTGGGCGAAAAGGACACGCTGTTCGTCCAGGATCTTTACGGCGGCTCGCAGCCGGAGCATCGTGTGCGCGTGCGCGTCATCAACGAGCTGGCGTGGCACAACCTGTTCATCCGCACCATGCTGGTCCGCCCGGGCGCCGAGGAACTGGCCGGCTTCCAGCCCGAATACACCATCATCGACCTGCCGAGCTTCCGCGCCGACCCGGCGCGCCACGGCGTGCGCAGCGAAACGGTGATCGCCGTCAACTTCACCGAAAAGCTGATCCTGATCGGCGGCACCAAATATGCCGGCGAGATGAAGAAATCGGTGTTCGGCCTGCTCAACTACCTGCTGCCGGTGCAGGGCATCATGCCGATGCACTGTTCGGCGAATATCGGCCCCAAGGGCGACACGGCGGTGTTCTTCGGCCTGTCCGGCACCGGCAAGACCACCCTGTCGGCCGACGCCAGCCGCACGCTGATCGGCGATGACGAGCATGGCTGGTCCGACACCGCCGTCTTCAACTTCGAGGGCGGCTGCTATGCCAAGATGATCCGCCTGTCGCCCGAGGCGGAGCCGGAGATCTTCGCGACCACCCGGCGCTTCGGCACCGTGCTGGAAAATGTCGTCATCGACCCGGTGACGCGCGAGCTGGACCTCGACGACGCGACGCTGGCCGAGAACAGCCGCGGCGCCTATCCGATCGAGTTCATCCCGAACGCCAGCGAGAAGAATCTGGGGCCGGTGCCCCGCAACATGATCTTCCTGACGGCCGATGCCTATGGCGTGCTGCCGCCGATCGCCAAGCTGACGCCCGAGCAGGCGATGTACCACTTCCTGTCCGGCTATACCGCGCGCGTCGCCGGCACCGAGATCGGCGTGACCGAGCCGGACGCCACCTTCTCCACCTGCTTCGGCGGGCCGTTCATGCCGCGCCACCCGTCGGTTTACGGCAATCTGCTCAAGGAGCGGATCGCCAAGGGCGGCGTCGATTGCTGGCTGGTCAACACCGGCTGGACCGGCGGCCAGTACGGCACCGGCAACCGCATGCCGATCAAGGTGACGCGCGCGCTGCTCAATGCCGCGCTCGACGGCAGCCTGAACGGCGCCGAATTCCGCACCGATCCCAATTTCGGCTTCAAGGTGCCGGTGTCGGTGCCGGGCGTGGAAAGCGGCATCCTCGACCCGCGTTCGACCTGGGCCGACAAGGAGGGCTATGATGCCACCGCCCGCAAGCTGGTGGGCCTGTTCATTGCCAATTTCGAGCAGTTCGCCGAGCATGTCGACGAAGGCGTCCGCCAGGCCGCGCCCCGGGCGGCGTGATCGGGGACGGGAAGCGGGGCCGGCCGGACCGGCGAGGCTTCAATCCGGGCGGGCCAGGACCTAGATAGAGCCATGGCCCGCTTTTCCCGTTCCAATGACTGGGGCTTTCCCCGCTGGCGCGCCTATGGCGCCGAAACCAACGCCGCGCGCGTCCGCCAGTGCGATCGCGAGGGCTGCGAGGCGCCCGGCGACCGGCCGGCGCCCAAGGCGCCCAACAGCCCGGATCGCTGGTATTTCTGCGAGCCGCACGCCGCCGAGTATAATCGCGGCTGGAATTATTTCGAAGGATTGACGCCCGAACAGGCGGCGGAGCGCGAGGCGGAGGAACGCCGCAGCGCCAGCGGCTATGCCGAAACCAGCCATTATGGCTGGAGCGGCCCCGGCGACGGCAGCCGCAGCCGCGACGAGATGCACGCCCTCACGGCGCTGGAGCTGGAGCCGGATGCCGACATAGCGGCGGTGAAGGCGGCCTATCGCCGGCTCGCCAAGCTCAACCACCCCGACACCAACCGGGGCGATGCCGAGGCCGCCATACGCTTTCAGGCGGTGAAGGCGGCCTATGAGATATTGAGCCGGGCCGAGGAGCGGCGCGCCGCCGCGCGCGAACGTCCGCGCGACTGATCGCTTTAGGCCGGATCGACATTCAGTTCAGGCCGAGGCGAAAATGGTGGTTTTGCGTGACCCGGAGCGCAGCGTACTTCAGGTACGTGAGCACCGGAAGCGCGCGAAAGCGCCATTTGCAGGCCGGCGTGGGCTGAATGTCGATCCGGCCTAGACCGCCGGCCCCGTCAGGCCGGCCGCGCGGGCGACCCCATGCCGCGCTTCCGCGAGGTGGAAAGCGGCCCGCGCCGGCGCGGCGACGGCAGGCTGGCGCGTCGGCGGCCGCGTGGACTGTCGGCGAGGTGGCTGGCGCCAAGCGCCGCCGTCATCGCGAACAGCACGGCGTTGAGCGCGCCGAAATCGACCAGCGTGCCCGATACGGCGCCCGGCACCAGCACGACGATCAGCGCCTGCTTGGCGCCGATCAGCAGCCGCCGGTCATTCTCGTCCAGCGCATCGCCGCCAAGCGTGAAGCGCTGCAACAGGAACAGCCCCATGACCAGCCCGCCGAGCACGCCGGTGCTCGACAGCACGGCGATCGGCCAGCTTGAAGCCCGTGTCGATCCGACGCCGACGCCAAGCCCATAGGTCTCGACGAGCGCCTGCAGGCTGACGCGATTCCACATGCTGCGTTCGGAGAAGGAATCGCTCGCGGTCTTCTGGAAGACCATGGTGTCGACCATCTCGACGAGCGGGCGGAAGACGTCCGGCCGCAGCAGCATGAGAATCGCCACCACCAGCAGCGCCGCCCCGGCCAGCGAGAAGTGCCGGAACACCCTGGCGCGCTCGGCATGGCTGCGTTCGCTGAACAGGCGCCGCACCCAGTCGACGCCGACGATCAGCCCGAACGCGGCGAGGCCGAGCAGGCCGGTCGATGCCGTCGAAAAGGCGGCGAGCAGCAGATTGGCGGCAACCACCGCCATATAGACGGCCGACCAGCGCCGATCGAGCACGATGCCGCTGCGCAGGAAATAGAGCGTCGCGCCAAAGAACACGCACACCGCGCTGAACGCCGAGGCTTCCGGCATCAGCCCGACGATGCGCTGCGCCCCGAGGATCTCCTGCCCGACCAGCATGGAATAGCTCGCGGTGCGGAAGGGATCGAGCAGGCCGGTGCCATGCGTCGCAAGGTCGAGCAGGCCGGTGAGCACGGTGATCGCGCCGCCGAGCAGCAGCGCCATCACCACCCTTTGCCGATCCCGCGCGGTCTTCATGGCGAGGAACAGCGCCAGCACCATGACATAGGAGGTGAACAGATAGATGAGCTGGCTGAAATTGGTGCCGGTCGGCGCCAGGAACTGCACTTGCGTGCTGCTGAGACCGACGATCTCGACCCCGCCGACGAACATGCGCGGCGCGAACAGGGTGACGATGACGGCGATCAGCATGAACAGGCTGAGCAGCCCCAGCCGCCGGACATGGGTGAGCGCCGCCCAGCTGTCCGCCAGCCCGCCCGGCCCCATCAGGATCCGCAGCGCCAGCACCGGCCCGACGATCATGCGCGGCAGGACGGTCAGCCCGCCCGTCGCCTCCATCGGAATCACGGACAAGGAGCCGAACGGGATGACGGCGAAGAACAGGAAAAGCGCGACGGGACGGCGCGAGACGAGCGCCCAGATCACAAGCGGCCAGAAGATCAGAAAGGCCACTGCGGTGCGCCCCCTTTCGAGACGGTGGACGTCGACGACGCCGCGAAGAATAGCAAGCGCCCCTGCCCGCGCAAGAGCGTGGCCCCGGCCGTGAACTGCGCCTTTCGCACGGCTGATCGCACCCACCGATGCGGCTGTCGATTTTCAACCCCGCTCTCATTGAAACGACATTTGCGCATGTCATGGAGAGGGGATAGGGTCCATGCTGCAACGCAACAGGAGTGTCTTGTGAGCGCCGTCAGGATTGCCGTTGCCATCGCCACCGCCGGTCGGCGGGATTTCGTGACGGGCGTGATCGCCCGCATCGCCGGCCAGAGCCGTTCTCCCGATTTCATCGCCGTCTGCCCGGCGCGGCCCGACGATGTCGACCGGGCGGCGCTCAGCGGCATGGGCGTGACGGTCACGGAAGGCCCGATGGGCCTGTGCGCCCAGCGCAATGCCCTGTTCCGGCATCTGGAGCAGGCCGACATCATCCTGTTCCTGGACGATGATTTCGTCATGGCCGCCGATTATGTGGAGCGCTGCGTCGCGCTGTTCGAGCAGCATCCCGACATCGTCATGACGACCGGCGCGGTCATCGCCGACGGCATTCTCGGCCCCGGCCTCACCTTCGAGGAGGCGGACCGGTTGATCGCGGCCGATCATGGCCCGGCCGCGCCCGCGCGCCTCGCGGAGGTCTATAACGGCTATGGCTGCAACATGGCGATCCGCATGGCGCCGGTGCGCGCGGCGGGGCTGGCGTTCGACGAGAACCTGCCCTTCTATGGCTGGCTCGAGGATGTCGATTTCAGCCGGCGCCTCGCCGCCCATGGCCGCATCGTCCGCAGCGAGGCGTGCCGTGGCGTCCATATGGGGGTGAAGCGCGGGCGCAGCCCCGGCACGCGGCTGGGTTATTCGCAGATCGCCAATCCCGTCTATATGTGGCGCAAGGGCACGCTCAGCGGCTCGCGCGCCTGCGCCCAGATGGGCCGCAACATCGCCGCCAACCTGTCGAAAAGCCTGAACCCGGAACCCTGGGTCGATCGCGGCGGACGCACGCGCGGCAACCTGCTGGCCCTGACCGACCTGCTGCGCGGCCGCATCGCCCCGCAACGGGCGGCGGAGCTGAATTGAGCGTCACATACGCCTCAGCCGGAAGCCGCCCGGTGGAAAGCGTCGATGCCCTTGATCCCGCCGGTCGCCCGCCATCGGCGCGGCAGGGCTGGATCGACGCCGCCAAGGGCATCGGCATCCTGCTCGTCGTCTATGGCCATGCCGTCGACGGTCTGACCGGCGCCGGCCTGCTGGGGCCGGACGGCGCGTTGAACGCCAGCTTCTACGTCATCTACACCTTCCACATGCCGCTGTTTTTCCTGTTGAGCGGGCTGCTCGTGGCACGGCGGGTCGCGCGCGACCGCTCCCGCTTCGTGCGGCGGCTGTTGCCGACGATCGCCTGGCCCTATTTCCTGTGGTCGGCGATCCAGGTGACGGTGATCGCGCTGGCGGCGGATTATGTGAACACGCCGGGCACCGGCATCGGCGGGCACCTGTACGCGCTGCTCCTGTGGGACCCGCCCAGCCAGTTCTGGTTTCTCTATGTGCTGTTCTTCCTGCATCTGGCAGCCGCCCTGCTGATCCGCCGCGGGATACCGCTGCTGGTGCCGGTCGCGCTGGCGGCGATCCTCTATCCCGTCCCCGAACTCACCGGCAATCGCGACAGGCTGCTGGAGATGTTCGGCCATTTCGCGATCTTCTATGCGCTGGGCGTGGTTGCGGGTCGCCATCTCGACCGGCTGAAGGCGTGGCTTTGCGATGATGCGGTGGTGAAGGCGACGATCGGCGCCGTGCTGTTCGCCGCCTCAGCGGCGGCGGGGCTGGCCTATGACGTGCCCTATTGGGCCGCGATCCATCTGCCGACCGCGCTGGCCGGCACCGCCGTCACCCTGATGCTGGCGACCCGGGTGGGCGGCGGCGCGGCGCGCGTGCTTGAATATCTCGGCCAGCGGGCGATGGCGATCTATGTGCTCCACGTGCTGTTCGTGGCGGGCTGCCGCATCGTCATCACCCGCCTCACCGGCTTCGAGGACGGCGCGCTGCTGGTGCTGCTGCTGACCCTGATCGGCATCGTCGCGCCGCTCATCGTCCTCACCGTCGCCGAACGCCTGCGCCTCGCCGCGGCGCTGGGGCTTGGCGCCCCCCCACGCATGAGGCCGGCCCTTGGCTGACATCGTCGTCAACGGGCGCTTCCTCGGCCAGCGCATGACCGGCGTGCAGCGCGTCGCGCATGAGATCACGCGCCGGCTCGCCGTGCCCCACCGCGTCGTCCGCCCGGCAAAGGGCGCATCGGGCGCGCGCGGCCATGGCTGGGAGCAGATGGTGCTGCCGGCCCGCGCCGCCGGCGGGCTGATCTGGTCGCCCTGCAACATGGGGCCGCTGGCCGCGCGCCGTCAGGTGGTGACGATCCACGACGCGGCGGTGTTCGAGCATCCCGAATGGTTCTCCTCGCGCTTCGGCCGGGTTTATCGCGGCCTGCTGCCGCTGCTTGCCCGCCGGGTGGCGCGGGTCGTCACCGTCTCCCACTTCTCGCGCGACCGTCTGGCCGAGGCGCTCGGCATCGATGCGGCACGCATCGCGGTGGTGCACAACGGCGTCGGCGACCAGTTCCGGCCGACCCCGGCGCTGCACCCGGCGCTTGTCCCGATCGTTGGCGACAGGCCCTATTTCGCCACCCTGTCGACGCGCGAGCCGCGCAAGAACCTGCAACTCGTCATGCGCGCATGGGCGCTGGCGCGGCCCCGCCTGCCGGAGGACATGGTGCTGCTCGTCGTCGGCGGACAGGGCGCGAGCGCGGTCTTCGGCGACCGGCCGGGCGCACAACCCGATGGCGCGGGCGGCGGCATCATCCATACCGGCTATCTGCCCGACGACGCCCTGCCCTCGCTGCTTTCGGGCGCGCACGGCCTGCTCTATCCCAGCCTTTACGAAGGCTTCGGCCTGCCGGCGCTGGAGGCCATGGCGTGCGGCACGCCGGCGGTGACGACACGGTTGACGAGCTTGCCCGAGGTGTGCGGCGAGGATGCGCTCTATGTCGACCCCGCCGACCCGCAAGACCTTGCCGATGCGCTGGTGCGGCTGGCGGGCGACCCAGACCTGCGCGCCGATCTCGGCCGGCGCGGACTGGCGCGGTCACGGCAGTTCAACTGGGACAAGGCGGCGAAGCAGATGGACGAAATCCTGACGGAGTGCGTGTGAAGGCCATGAAAGTCGCGATCGTTCATTACTGGCTGGTCAGCATGCGCGGCGGGGAGCGGGTGCTGGAGCGGCTGTGCGACCTCTATCCCGACGCCGATGTCTTCACCCACGTCTATGCGCCCGAGGCGATGTCGCCGACGATCCGGCGCATGAACGTCAAGACCAGCTTCATCCAGAAGCTGCCGGGCGCGCGCAAGCGCTATCAATCCTATCTGCCGCTGATGCCGCTGGCGCTGGAGCAGCTCGACCTCACCGCCTACGATCTCATATTGTCGTCGGAGGCCGGGCCGGCCAAGGGCGTCATCACCCGCCCCGATGCGGTCAGCCTGTGCTATTGCCATTCGCCGATGCGCTATCTGTGGGACCAGTATCACGTCTATCGGTCGACGGCAGGTGCGGTGACGCGCGCCGCCATGCCGCTTTTCTCCCACTATCTGCGGCAATGGGACATGGCGAGCGCGTCGCGTGTCGACCGTTTCGCCGCCAATTCCGCCTTCGTGCGCGGCCGCATCCGCAAATTCTACGGCCGCGACGCGGAGGTCATCCATCCGCCGGTGCCGGTCGACAATTACACGCCGACGACGCCGGAGGATTTCTATCTGTGGGTGGGACAGCTCGTCCCCTACAAGCGCGCCGATCTGGCGGTCGACGCCTTCACCCGCAGCGGCAAGCCGCTCTGGGTGATCGGCGACGGCTCCGCTTCCGCCGAGCTGCGCGCCCGCGCCGGGCCGAACATCCGCTTCGACGACCGGCTCGACTATGACGCGCTGCGCTCCGCCTATGCCCGCGCCCGGGCGCTGGTGTTCACGGCGGAGGAGGATTTCGGCATCGTTCCGGTCGAAGCCATGGCGTCAGGCCGCCCGGTGATCGCCTATGGCCGGGGCGGTGCGACCGAGACCGTCGTCGACGGCACCACCGGCCTGTTCTTCGCCGAGCAGACGGTCGCCTCGCTCAACGACGCCATCGCGCGCTTCGAGGCGTGGCTGCCCGGCTTCAGCCCCGAACAGGCCTGCGCCCACGCGCGCGGCTTCGCCCCCGAACGCTTCGATGCACAGATATTGGAACTGGTCGAACGCGGCTTCCGCGAAGGGCGCCTTTGATGCGCTATTATGCCTATCGGGGGGAGGCGCCGAATTTCGGGGACGAACTCAACCATTTCCTGATGCCGCGCCTGCTCGACGGGATGCTCGACGGCCGCGACGATCCGCTGGTGCTCGGCATCGGCTCCATCCTGTTCGATCATCATCCCGCTGACGTCATGAAGCTGGTGCTCGGCGCGGGCTATGGCGGCTACACCGCCAAGCCGGCGATCGACGCGCGCTGGACAATCTATGCCGTGCGCGGGCCCCGCACGGCGCGGGCGCTGGG
>CAZACH010000018.1:0-12030 GCA_964483275.1 uncultured Sphingomonadaceae bacterium
CCTTCTATGAACGGCTGGTCGCCTTCGCCAAGGAGCATGACATCTGGGTGCTGTCCGACCTCGCCTATTCCGAGCTTTATTATGACGGCTGCCCGACGCCCTCGATCCTGCAGGTGCCGGGCGCCAAGGACGTGGCGGTGGAGTTCACCTCCGTCTCCAAGACCTACAGCATGGCCGGCTGGCGCATCGGCTTCGCGGTCGGCAACAAGACGCTGATCTCGGCGCTGACGCGGGTGAAGTCCTACCTCGATTATGGCGCGTTCACGCCCATACAGGCGGCGGCGGTGGCGGCGCTCAACGGGCCGCAGGACATCGTCGAGAAGAACCGCGCGCTGTACCAGCGGCGGCGCGACGTGCTGGTCGAAAGCTTCGGCCGGGCGGGGTGGGAAATCCCCAAGCCGCGCGCGTCGATGTTCTCGTGGGCGCCGCTGCCGCCGGCGCTGGCGCATCTCGGCAGCCTGGAGTTCTCCAAGCAGCTGCTCACCCATGCCGGCGTCGCGGTCGCGGCGGGCGTCGGCTATGGCGAGGAAGGCGAGGGCTTCGTCCGCATCGCCATGGTCGAGAATGAGCAGCGCATCCGGCAGGCGGCGCGCAACGTGAAGCGTTATCTGCAAAGCATGGGCGTCAATGCCGGCGCAAAGGGCACGGCATAACGTTCGTTCAGGGCGGGATATCGCAAATCCCGCCCTCAGGATGAACGTCAGACAACAAGAGGAAACATTTCGTATCTAGAACATTTCTGCACCTTGATCGAATGATGAAGGGAAGCGGATGCGAAAATTCTTTCTTGCTCTGGTCGCTGTGGGACTGCCGCTTTCGGGGATCGCGGCGACGGCGCCCGCCGAGGCGCGCGATAAGGACCGCAAGGAATGGAATGCCCGCAAGGACCGCGCGCGGGATGGCCGCGACTGGCGCCAGTATCGCAACTATGACTGGAATCGCCCGCCGGCCAAGGGTCAGGGCTATTATGCCGACGATTACCGGCGCGACAGCCGCCACTATAAGGAACGGCGCCTGTCGGCCAATGACCGCATCTATCGCGGCCGCGACGGGCAATATTATTGCCGCCGGGATGATGGCACGACCGGCCTGATCATCGGCGCGCTCGGCGGTGGCGTGCTCGGCAATGTCGTTGCGCCGGGCGGCTCCAAGACCCTGGGCACGATCCTCGGCGGCGGCGCAGGTGCGCTGCTCGGCCGCGAGATCGACAAGGGTGACGTCCGCTGCCGCTAAGGGGCGACGTGCGCTGCCGCTGAGGCCCCATTTTCCTTTTACCGTTTAGTGTCCGTTGCGTTGCGTAGCCGTGCCCGGTCGACATCGTCGGCCGGGCACTTGGCTTTTCGGGCGGGCGCGTTAACAGCAGCCGTGATGGCGTGTTCGGCGCCGGTCCCGCCCCGCGCGGGATTCTCCAGGAAGCATCGCGTCCGCGAAGGGGTTGAAGGATGGCACAGGCGTTGCGCGTAGCGCTGGCGGGATTGGGAACGGTTGGCGGCGGCGTCGTCAAGCTGCTGGACGCCAATCGCGCGCTGATCGAACGCCGCGCCCGCCGGCCGATCGAGATCGTCGCCGTCTCCGCCCGCGACCGCAACCGCGAGCGTGGCGTCGACCTGTCGGCCTTTGAGTGGGTCGACGATCCGATCGCCCTGTCGCGCCGGGACGATGTCGATGTGGTGGTCGAACTGATCGGCGGCAGCGACGGCCCGGCGCTCGCTTTGGCGCGCGAGGCGATCGGCCACGGCCGCGCGCTCGTCACCGCCAACAAGGCGATGCTCGCGCATCACGGGCTGGAGCTTGCGGCGGCGGCGGAGGCGGCGGGCACTCCGCTGAAATATGAGGCGGCGGTGGCGGGCGGCATCCCGGTCGTCAAGGGCCTCAGCGAAGGCGCGGCCGCCAACGAGATCGCCACCGTCTATGGCATCCTCAACGGCACCTGCAATTACATCCTGTCGACGATGGAGGAGGAGGGGCGCGACTTCGACGCCGTGCTCGCCGAGGCGCAGGCGCTGGGCTATGCTGAGGCCGACCCCAGCTTCGACATCGACGGCATCGACGCCGCGCACAAGCTGGCGATCCTCGCCAGCCTGGCGTTCGGCACGCGCATCGACTTTGAATCGATGGCGATCGAGGGCATCCGCCATGTCGAGGCGGCGGACATCAGCCATGCAGCGACGCTGGGCTATCGCATCCGGCTGGTCGGCGTCGCCGAGGCCGGCGGCGACCGGCCGGGCGGCCTGTTCCAGCGCGTCCATCCCTGCCTGGTGCCGACGACGCATCCGCTCGCCCATGTCACCGGCTCGCTCAACGCCGTGGTCGCGGAGGGCAATTTTGTCGGCCGCCTGTTCTTCGAGGGGCGCGGCGCCGGCGAAGGCCCCACCGCCAGCGCGGTCGTCGCCGACCTGATCGACATCGCCCGCGGCGATGTCGCGCCGGCCTTCGCCATGCCGGTCGACCAGTTGACGGCGCTCGGCCCCGCCGATGCCGGCAAGCGCCACGGCCGCGCCTATGTGCGCTTCACGGTCGCCGACCGCCCCGGCGTGCTCGCCGAGATCACCGCCGCCATGCGCGATGCCGATGTGTCGATCGAAAGCCTCATCCAGCGCGGCGAGGCAGCCGATGGCGGCGTCTATCTGGTGATGGTGACCCATGCCGGGCCGGAACGCTGCATCGCCGCGGCGCTCGCCAGCCTCGAAGGCTCGGACGTGCTCGTCGGCCGCCCGATGCTGATGCATATCCTGGATTATTGAGGCCGGGCGGGGCCGGGGGGCGTCGTCCCGTGCGACAGGTTTCTTCCGCCCACCTCCGTTCGTCCTGAGCCTGTCGAAGGACGACCGCGCGGGCCTTCCCACCCGCAAGACCAAACGCAGCGCGCAAGCCGGTACGGTCGTCCTTCGACAGGCTCAGGACGAACGGAGGTTGGAGCGAGTGCGAGTGCAAGTGCAAGTGCGGGGGCGGTCGGGCGACTATTTTCCTGCCGCCGCCCGATGAGTGCACCAGTCTTTCCGTGACCCCGGCAACCGATCCGGGCCGCGACTTGTACGCGGCCCGGATCCTCCGGTTCAGGCCGCCAGCTTCCTCAGCACATAGTGCAGGATGCCGCCATTGTAGAAATATTCGAGTTCGTTGACCGTATCAATGCGGCAGCGGGCCTCGAAGCTTTCCGTGCTGCCGTCGGCGCGGGTCAGCTTGACCTCGACCATCTGGCGCGGGCGCAGGTCGGCGACGCCTTCGATGGTGAAGCTTTCGGTGCCGTCGAGATTCAGGCTCTTGCGGTCGACGCCTTCGGGGAATTGCAGCGGCAGCACGCCCATGCCGACGAGGTTGGAGCGGTGGATGCGCTCGAAGCTCTCGGCGATCACGGCGCGGACGCCGAGCAGGTTGGTGCCCTTGGCCGCCCAGTCGCGCGACGAGCCGGTGCCATATTCCTTGCCGGCGACGATGACGAGCGGCGTACCGTCCGCCTTGTACTTCATGGCGGCGTCATAGATGGCCAGCGTCTCGCCGGTCGGGATGTACTTGGTCATGCCGCCTTCGACGCCCGGCACCATCTCGTTGCGGATGCGGATGTTGGCGAAGGTGCCGCGCATCATCACCTCGTGATTGCCGCGCCGCGCGCCATAGCTGTTGAAGTCGGCGCGGGCGACCTGATGCTCGGACAGGTAGCGACCGGCCGGGCCATCAGCCTTGATCGAGCCGGCCGGGCTGATGTGGTCGGTGGTGATCGAGTCGCCCAGCACCGCGAGCAGGCGGGCGTCCTGAATGTCGGTCACCGGCGCCGGCGTCATCGACATGCCCTCGAAATAGGGCGGGTTCTGGACATAGGTGGACCCCGACGACCAGCCATAGGTGTCGCTGCCGGTCACCGAGATCGAGCGCCACTTGTCGTCGCCCTCGAAGACATTGGCATAGCGGGCGCGGAACATGTCGCTGGTGACGAAGCTCTGGATGATGTCCGAGACTTCGCCGTTGGTCGGCCACACGTCCTTCAGATAGACCGGCTTGCCGTCGGTGCTTTCGCCGAGCGGCGTCGCGGTGATGTCCTCGCGCACCGTGCCCTTGAGGGCATAGGCGACGACCAGCGGCGGGCTGGCGAGGAAGTTGGCGCGCACGTCGGGCGAGACGCGGCCCTCGAAATTGCGGTTGCCGGAGAGGACGGCGGCGGCGACGAGGTCGTTCTCGTTGATCGCCTTGCTGATCGGCTCCGGCAGCGGGCCGGAGTTGCCGATGCAGGTCGTGCAGCCATAGCCGACGAGGTCGAAGCCGATCGCGTCGAGATCGTCCTGCAGCTTCGACTTGGTGAGATAGTCGGTGACGACCTGGCTGCCCGGCGCCAGGCTGGTCTTGACCCACGGCTTGGCGGTGAGGCCGAGCGCGCGCGCCTTGCGGGCGACGAGGCCGGCGGCGACCAGCACCGACGGGTTGGAGGTGTTGGTGCAGCTGGTGATCGCCGCGATCACGACGTCGCCATGGCCGAGGTCGTGCTTGCCGCCGGCAACCGCGACGCGCGTGTCGGCCGCGCCGGTCTTCTTGTAGCCGGTCGCCAGCTCGGTGTTGAAATTCTCGTCGACGTTGGACAGCAGCACGCGGTCCTGCGGGCGCTTCGGCCCGGCGAGCGAGGCCTGGACGCTCGACATGTCGAGCGCCAGCGTGTCGGTGAACACCGGGTCCTCGCTGTTGGCGTCGCGCCACATGCCCTGCGCCTTGGCATAGGCCTCGACCAGTTCGATGCGGTCGTCCTCGCGGCCGGTGAGGCGCAGATAGTTGAGCGTCGCCTGATCGACCGGGAAGAAGCCGCAGGTCGCGCCATATTCCGGCGCCATGTTGGCGATGGTCGCGCGGTCGGCGAGCGACAGCGAGTCGAGGCCGGGGCCGTAAAATTCGACGAAGCGGCCGACGACGCCCTTGGCGCGCAGCATCTGGGTGACGGTGAGCACCAGGTCGGTGGCGGTGATGCCTTCGTTGAGGTTGCCGGTCAGCTTGAAGCCGACGACTTCGGGGATCAGCATCGACACCGGCTGGCCGAGCATCGCGGCCTCCGCCTCGATGCCGCCGACGCCCCAGCCGAGGACGCCCAGGCCATTGACCATGGTGGTGTGGCTGTCGGTGCCGACCAGCGTGTCGGGATAGGCGATGGTGGCGCCGTCGGTCGCGGTCGAGGTCCAGACGGTCTGCGCCAGATTCTCAAGGTTGACCTGGTGGCAGATGCCGGTGCCCGGCGGCACCACCTCGAAATTGTCGAGCGCCTTGGAGCCCCAGCGCAGGAACTCGTAGCGTTCCATGTTGCGGGCATATTCCAGCTCGACATTTTCCTCGAACGCGGTCGGCGTGCCGAAGGAATCGACCATCACCGAGTGGTCGATGACGAGGTGGACGGGCACCAGCGGATTGATCTTCTGCGGGTCGCCGCCCAGCTTCTTCATCGCGTCGCGCATCGCGGCGAGGTCGACCACGGCGGGCACGCCGGTGAAATCCTGCATCAGCACGCGGGCCGGGCGATACTGGATCTCGCGGTCGCTGGTGCGATCCGAAATCCACTGGACCATCGCCTTGAGGTCGTCGACGGTGACGGTCTTGCCGTCCTCGAAGCGCAGCAGGTTCTCCAGCAGGACCTTCATCGAATAGGGCAGGCGGGCGAGCGCGGCGCCATCGGGGCCGAGCGCCTCGGCGGCCTTGGCCAGCGAATAATAGTCGTAGCGTTTGCCGCCGACTTCCAGGGTGTTGCGCGTTTTAAGGCTGTCCTGTCCGATGGCGGTCATGTCGGTATCCCCAATTGAATTCGGCGGCGGGCACGGACCAGCCGGCCGCCGCAAGTGCGAAGAGTCGCCCGCGCTCTAGCAGCGAGGCGCGGCGGGGGGAAGGGTCACGCTGCCGGCCCCGCCCCGAACGCGGCCGGGAATGACAAGGCCGGGCGGATGATCTAGGTGTTCGAGCATGACCGAAAACTCCAGCAAGGCCGCGCGGCTCGACAGCCTGCGCGCCGCATTTTCAGGGCGATTGCTGACCGAAGACGCCGACACCGCGCCTTTCCTGATCGACTGGCGGCGGCGCTGGCGGGGCGCCGCGCTCGCCGTCGCGCAGCCGGACACGACGCAGGACGTCGCCGCCATCGTGCGCTGGTGCGCGGCCCATGGCGTCCCCATCGTGCCCCAGGGCGGCAATACCGGCCTGTCCGGCGCCTGCATTCCCGACGAGTCGGGCGATGCGCTGCTGCTGTCGCTGACGCGGCTCAACCGGGTGCGGGCGATCGACCCCGTCAACAACACCGTCACGGTCGAGGCCGGCTGCATCCTCCAGAATGTCCAGGCGGCGGCGGACGAGGCCGGGCGGCTGTTCCCGCTCAGCCTCGCGGCGGAAGGAAGCTGCACGATCGGCGGCAACCTCTCGACCAACGCCGGCGGCACCGCCGTGCTGCGCTATGGCAATGCGCGGGAACTGTGCCTGGGGCTGGAGGTCGTCACCCCCTCGGGCGAGATCTGGGAGGGGCTGCGCGGCCTGCGCAAGGACAATACCGGCTATGACCTGCGCGACCTGTTCATCGGCGCGGAAGGGACGCTGGGCATCATCACCGCTGCCGTGATGAAGCTCTATCCGCGGCCGGCGGCGCGGCTGCCGGCCTTTGTCGCGGTCGACACGCCGGACGACGCGCTGGCGCTGCTCGGCCTTGCGCAGGCGCGGCTGGGGTCGCGGCTGACCGGCTTCGAGCTGATGTCCGACTTCTGCCTGCGCATCGTGCTGCGTCACATTCCCGGCACGCGCGCGCCGCTGGCGGGTCGTTCACCTTGGTATGTGCTGGTGGAACTGTCGGACCTCACCGGCGAGGACTCGGCCCGCGCCGCGCTCGAAACCCTGTTGCAGGAGGCGCTTGAGCAAAAGCTCATCGGCGACGCCACCATCGCCGCGTCGCAGGCGCAGGGCCGGGCGCTGTGGGCGCTTCGGGAGGAGATTTCCGCCGCCGAGGCTGCCGAGGGCAAGAATATCAAGCACGACATCGCCGTCCCGATCTCGCGCATCGCCAGCTATGTCGCGGAGGCGGAGGCGGCGATCCTCGCGGCCTATCCCGATGTGCGCATGGTGGTGTTCGGCCATCTCGGCGACGGCAACCTGCATTTCAACGTCGCCGCCGCGCCCGGCATCGACGACGAGCTGTTCCTGCACCAGCAGGCGGGCATCAACCGCATCACGCACGACATGGTCGCCGCCTATCATGGCTCGGTCTCGGCCGAACATGGGCTGGGCGTGCTGCGGCGGGACGAGGCGGCGCGCTACAAGCCGCCGGTGGAGCTGGCGATGATGCGGACGATCCGGCGGGCGCTCGACCCGCAGGGCATCATGAACCCCGGCAAGTTCATCACCATGGCACCGGAAGCCGCCGCGCGATGACGGACGCCGCGCCGGAGGTGATCCGCGCCGATCTGTTGTCGGCGGTGCCGCACGGTTTCCTCGGCCGACGCGGCGGCGTGTCGCAGGGGGTGCTGGCCGGCCTCAATGCCGGCCTCGGCTCCGGCGACGAGCGCGCCGCCATAGCGGAGAACCGGGCGCGCGCCATCGCGGCGGCGCTGGCCGGCGCGGCGCTCGCCACCTTGTATCAGGTGCACAGCGCCGAGGCGGTGGTGGCGACCGCGCCCTGGCCTGACGCGGAGCGCCCGCACGCCGATGCGCTGGTGACGGATCGGCCGGGCCTGCTGCTCGGCATCCTCACCGCCGACTGCACGCCGGTGCTGTTCGCCGACGCCGGGGCCGGGGTCGTCGGCGCCGCCCATGCCGGGTGGAAGGGCGCCATCGGCGGCGTGCTGGCCGCGACGATTCTGGCGATGGAGGGACTCGGCGCGCGCCGCGAGCGCATCGTCGCCGCGATCGGGCCGACCATCGCGCAGGCGTCCTACGAGGTCGACGACAATTTCCTGCGCCGTTTCGTCGAGGCGGATGGCGGGAATGAGCGCTTCTTCAAGGACGGCCGCACCGGCCATGCCTGGTTCGACCTCGAAGGCTATAATCTCGCGGCGCTGGCCGCCGAGGGGCTGGGCCGCGTGCAGGCGCTGGGACTCGACACCTATGCCGATGCGGACCGATTCTACAGTTTCCGGCGCGCGACCCATCGCGGCGAGGCGGATTATGGGCGGCAAATCTCGTTGATCGGTCTTCCCGGTTGAGGCTTTCGCCCGAACCTCCTAAAGCGCGCCGGTCGGAACAAGGGGCGCCACAGACATGAAGATTCTCGCAGGCAATTCCAACCGGGCGCTGGCACAGGCCATTGCCGACTATCTGGAGCTGCCGCTCACCGACGCGGCCGTGCGCCGCTTCGCCGACGAGGAAGTGTTCGTCGAGATCCACGAGAATGTCCGTGGCGAGGACGTGTTCGTCATCCAGTCGACCAGCTATCCGGCCAACGACAACCTCATGGAATTGCTGATCTGCATCGACGCGCTGAAGCGTTCGTCGGCCAAGCGGATCACGGCGGTGCTGCCCTATTTCGGCTATGCCCGGCAGGACCGGAAGCCCGGCCCGCGCACGCCGATCTCGGCCAAGCTGGTCGCCAACCTGATCACCGTGGCGGGCGCCAACCGCGTGCTGTCGATGGACCTGCATGCCGGGCAGATCCAGGGCTTCTTCGATATCCCGACCGACAATCTCTATGCCGCGCCGGTGATGTCGGCCGACATCCAGAGTCGCTTCGGCGACCGCAACCTGATGGTCGTGTCGCCCGATGTCGGCGGCGTCGTGCGCGCCCGCGCGCTCGCCAAGCGGCTCGACAACGCCCCGCTCGCCATCGTTGACAAGCGCCGCGAGCGCCCCGGCGAATCGGAGGTGATGAACATCATCGGCGACGTCCGCGGCCGCTTCTGCATCCTCGTCGACGACATCGTCGATTCGGCCGGCACGCTGTGCAACGCCGCCGCCGCGCTGCGCGAGGCGGGCGCGGAAGGCGTCGTCGCCTATGTCAGCCATGGCGTGCTGTCCGGCGGGGCGGTGGCGCGGGTCGATGCGTCCTCGCTGGAGGAACTGGTCATCACCGACTCGATCGGCGTGCCCGACGCGGTGCGGGCGTCCAGCCGCATCCGCCTGCTGACGATTGCGCCGCTGCTGGCCGAAGCGGTGCGGCGCATCGCGGACGAAAGCTCGGTCTCCAGCCTGTTCGACTGAACCCGCACGGCTTCCCCGCCTCCGTTCGTCCTTCCCAACCTCCGTTCGTCCTGAGCCTGTCGAAGGACGACTGCTCAGGCCTCCCCACCCCGTGAGGTCGGGCGCAGGTCTCGTACGCTGGTGCGGTCGTCCTTCGACAGGCTCAGGACGAACGGGCGTTGGGAATAGCAGGGCGGATTTTTGGGAATAGCGGAACGGATTTGACGCATGGGCTGGTCGCCCGGCCGCCCTACACCCCCGGCAGCGGCGGGACCGGCTGGGGCGGCGCGTCGGGGTCGTCCTCATGCACCTCGACGATGCCGCGTCCGACATGGCTGCGGCGATAGCCGTAGAGGAAATAGAGCAGCAGGCCGAACAGGCCCCATACCGGCAGCACCAGCATCGCGTCGGTGGGCAGCGAGAAATAGAGGCCGACGCAGCCGAAGATCGCCATCGGCGCGATCAGCCAGACCGCCGGCGTGCGGAACGGGCGATGGCGGCCGGGGTCCTTGCGGCGCAGGATCAGCACCGAGATCGCGACCATGAAAAAGGCGAACAGCGTGCCCGAATTGGAGATGTCGGCCAGCTTGCCCACCGGCAGGAAGGCGGCGGCGATGGCGACGAACGCGCCGGTGATCGCGGTGACGACATAGGGCGTGCGCCATTTCGGATGCACGGTCGCCAGTTTCTCGGGCAGCAGGCCGTCGCGCGCCATGACGAAGAAGATGCGGGTCTGGCCGAACAGCATGATGAGGATGACGGACGGCAGCGCCAGGAAGGCGGCGAGGCCGATCAAATTGCCGATCCGCGTCCAGCCGACCTCGCGCAGCACATGGGCGAGGGCCTCGCGCGAGCAGACCAGCGGCTCGGTCCCGGCCTGGATCAGCGTCTGGCATTGGCGGCCGAGCGTCATCGAACCGGGCGACAGCACCTCCCCGGCGGGGCCGGCGACCGGCTGCGCGCCGATGGCGCCGACCGCGCCGGCGGCGACCAGCAGGTAGAAGACGGTGCAGATCAGCAGCGACCCGATCAGCCCGATCGGCACGTTGCGCTGCGGGTCGCGGGTTTCCTCGGCGGCGGTCGAAACCGCGTCGAAGCCGACATAGGCGAAGAAGATCGACGCGGCGGCGCCCAATACGCCGGTCGCGCCCAGCGGCATGAACGGCTCGAAATTGGCGCCGTTGATGATCGGGATGGTGACGGCGATGAACAGGGTGAGCGCCGCCACCTTGATCGCGACGAGCACGGCATTGACGCGCGCGCTCTCGGTCGTGCCGATCATCAGCAGGGCGGTGACGGCCAGCGCGATGACCAGCGCCGGCAGGTTGACGATGCCGCCCTGGAACGGCCCGGCGGCGAGGGCGAGAGGCACCTCTATCCCCAATGAGCCTTTGAGCAGCCCGACGAAATAGCCCGACCAGCCGACCGACACGGCGCTCGCCGCCACGGCATATTCGAGGATCAGCGCCCAGCCGACCATCCAGGCGAGCAACTCGCCCATCACCGCATAGGTGTAGGTATAGGCCGATCCCGACACCGGGACCATCGACGCCAGCTCGGAATAGCACAGCGCCGCGACCGCGCAGACAAAGCCGGCGATGACGAAGCTGACCATCATGCCCGGCCCGGCCTTCTGCGCCGCCTCGGCGGTCAGCACGAAGATGCCGGTGCCGATGACGCCGCCGACGCCGAGCAGCGTCAGCTGCACGGGGCCGAGGGAGCGATGCAGGGATTTTCTTTGGGCGGTGAGCAGAATCGCGTCGAGTGGTTTGATTCGCCCGAAAATCATCAATCCGCCCCCGGCATCCTCCCGGCGCTGGAATGCGCCGTGCGCTTCGTTTCGTAGAGCCTTAAACGCTTGGTCGCGTCACGCAATAGCAAGGATCAGGGCAGCATCGCCCCCATCTGGCGCCCGCCGAAGATATGGACATGCAGGTGGGGCACCTCCTGATGCCCGTGCGGGCCGGTGTTGGCGAGCAGGCGATAGCCCGGCGTCACCAGCCCCTCCTGCCGGGCGACGGCGCCGACGGCGCGCACGAAACCGGCGATTTCCCCCGCGCTGCCGTGTTCGGAGAAGTCGTCCCACGAGACATAGGCGCCCTTGGGGATCACCAATATGTGGGTCGGCGCCTGCGGATTGATGTCGTGGAAGGCGAGGGCGTAATCATCCTCATAGACCTTCCTGCACGGCAATTCGCCGCGCAGGATCTTCGCGAAAATGTTGCTGTCGTCATAGGGCAAGGTCGCGTCAATCGGCATTACTCACCTCCTCTCGCTGCTTTCTCGGCAAGGCCCGAAACCCCCTCGCGGCGGTCGAGCTCGGCCAGCACCGCGTCGAACGGAATGTCGAGGTCGGCGAGCAGGACCATCAGGTGGAAAAGGATGTCGGCGCTTTCCTTGACCAGCTCGTCGCGGTCGCCCTCAAGCGCCGCGACCACCGCTTCCACCGCCTCCTCGCCCAGCTTGCGCGCCATGGTGCCGCGCCCCCTGGCGGCCAGTTTGGCGACATAGGAGGCGGCGGGATCGCCCGTGCGGCGGGCGCGGATGGTCGCTTCGAGGCGGGACAGCGTGTCGGTCATGGCCGTCTTGTCGCCAGCCGGCGCCGCAAGGTCAACCATGGCGATCTTCCAGAGCCGCCGCCGCCTCCAGAGGCGCCCCGCCTCCAGAGCTGCCCCGACCTCCGTTCGTCCTGAGCCTGTCGAAGGACGACAGCGCGGGACTCAAAGCCCGCCCCGAACGGATGATGGGGCCGGTGCGGTCGTCCTTCGACAGGCTCAGGACGAACGGAGGTCGGGGCTCAGGACGAACGGACGTTGGGGATCAGGACGTAACCAACTGGCCGTTCAGGGCAATATGTCGCGGATGGCCTCGGGCGGGCGGCCGAGGCGGACGCCCTTGTCGGTTTCGACCAGC
>CAZACH010000018.1:12040-16094 GCA_964483275.1 uncultured Sphingomonadaceae bacterium
GGTCGTCCTTCGACAGGCTCAGGACGAACGGAGGTTGGGGCTCAGGACGAACGGACGTTGAGGATCAGGACGTCACTGGACTCACAACCAACTGGTCGTTCAGGGCAGAATGTCGCGAATGGCCTCGGGCGGGCGGCCGAGGCGGACGCCCTTTTCGGTTTCGACCAGCGGCCGCTCGATCAGGATCGGGTGGGCGACCATGGCGTCGAGGATCGCGTCGTCATCGGCCTTGGCGAGGCCCAGCTCACGCGCGATCGCCTCGCCGCTGCGCAGGCCCTGACGCGGCGTGATGCCGGCGCGCTGATAGAGGGCGGCAAGCCGCGCCCGGTCGGGCGGGGAGGCGAGATAGTCATATTGCTCGATCTCGACGCCCGGCGTTTCCTGAAGGATGGCGAGCGCCTGCCGCGACTTGCTGCACCGTGGATTGTGCCAGATCACCGCCTTCATGCGTCCGTCTCCTCCTGCCGCGCCAGCCATTCCTCCAGCCATTTGATGCTATAGTCGCCGGCCCTGAACTCGGGGTCGTCGAGCAGCGCCTGATGCAGCGGGATCGTCGTCTTGACGCCGGCGATGACATATTCGTCCAGCGCGCGGCGCAGGCGCATCAGGCAGCGCTGGCGGTCCGAGCCATAGACGATCAGCTTGGAGATCAGGCTGTCATAATAAGGCGGCACCTGATAGCCGACATACAGGCCGCTATCGACGCGGACATGCATGCCGCCCGGCGCGTGATAGCCGGTGATGGCGCCGGGCGAGGGCGCGAAGCTGCGCGGGTCCTCGGCATTGATGCGGCATTCGATGGCGTGGCCGCGAAACTCGACCTGCGCCTGGGTGACGGACAGCGGCTCGCCGGCGGCGACGCGGATCTGCTCGCGGACAAGGTCGATGCCGGTGATCATCTCCGTCACCGGATGCTCGACCTGAAGCCGGGTGTTCATCTCGATGAAGTAGAAGCGGCCGTCTTCCCACAGGAACTCGATGGTGCCGGCGCCGCGATAGCCCATGTCGGCCATCGCCTGCGCGACGATGGTGCCCATCTCCTCGCGGTCGGCGTGGGAGAGGACGGGCGAGGGCGCTTCCTCCAGCACCTTCTGGTGGCGGCGCTGCAGCGAGCAGTCGCGCTCGCCCAGATGGATGGCATTGCCGCTGCCGTCGCCGAAGATCTGGAACTCGATATGGCGCGGATTGCCGAGATATTTCTCCATATAGACGGTATCGTCGCCGAACGCCGCCTTCGCCTCCGACCGCGCCTGCGCGATCAGGGTTTCGAGCTTTTCCGGGGCGTCGACCACCTTCATGCCGCGCCCGCCGCCGCCCGACGCCGCCTTTATGAGCACCGGGTAGCCGATTTCCTCCGCGACCTGCCGCGCCTCGTCCAGCGAGACGATCGGGCCGTCCGATCCGGGCACCAGCGGCAGGCCGAGCGCGCCGGCCGTGCGCTTGGCCTCGACCTTGTCGCCCATGGTGCGGATATGCTCGGGCTTGGGGCCGATCCAGATCAGCTTGTGCAGCTCGACGATCTCGGCGAAGCGGGCGTTTTCCGACAGGAAGCCATAGCCGGGATGGATGGCGTCGGCGCGGGTGATCTCGGCGGCGGCAATGATATTGGGGATGTTGAGGTAGGAATCGGTCGCCGCCGGCGGGCCGATGCACACCGACTCGTCGGCCAGGCGCACATGCATGGCGTCGGCATCGGCGGTGGAGTGCACCGCGACGGTGCGGATGCCCATCTCGTGACAGGCGCGGTGGATGCGGAGCGCGATTTCGCCCCGGTTGGCGATCAGGACCTTCTGGATCATCGCCACGTCTATTCGACGACGACGAGCGGCTGGTCGAATTCCACCGGCTGGCCATTGTCGACCAGCACGGCCTTGACGGTGCCGCCCTTGGGCGCGGTGATCGGGTTCATCACCTTCATCGCCTCGACGATCAGCAGCGTGTCGCCGGCCTTGACCTGCGCGCCCACCGCCACGAACGGCGCGGAGGTGGGATCGGCCGCCAGATAGGCGGTGCCGACCATCGGCGAGCGAACGGTGCCGGCGGCCGGTGCCGCGGCGGCGGCGGGCGCGGCGTCGGCGGGAGCGGGGGCCGCCGCCGGAGCCGGCGCGGGCGCTGCCTGCACCGCGGGCGCGGCGGCGACGGTGACGTTGCGGACCACGCGGATGCGGCGCTCGCCGTCCTGCACCTCGATCTCGGTCAGGCGCGTGCTGTCCAGCAGCTCCGCCAGTTCGCGCACCAGCGCGGAATCCACCTGCATCGCGCCGTTGTCGGCTTGGGGTTTGTCGGTCATCGGGGCCTTGTCACTTCCCTGTTGCTTGACGCCCTGTGGCGATCTTTCGGTTGGGCCTTCTGTCAGAGGCGCGCGGCGGCGTCCAGCGCCAGCAGATAGCTGTCGGCGCCGAAGCCGGCGATACAGCCCCTCGCCACCGGCGACACATGGCTGTGGTGGCGGAAGGCTTCGCGCGCGTGCGGGTTGGAGAGGTGGACCTCGATCACCGGCACGGAGATCGCCTTGATCGCGTCGTGCAGCGCGACGGAGGTATGGGTGTAGGCGGCGGCGTTGAGGATCACGGCGCGGGCGCCGACGGCGTTCGCCTCGTGCAGCCAGTCGACCAGATGGCCTTCATGGTTGGACTGGCGCATGTCGATCTCGATATCGAGGGCGCGCGCATGGTCCTCCAGCTTGCCGGCAATGTCGTCCAGCGTCTCGCTGCCATAGATTTCCGGCTCCCGGCTGCCCAGGAGATTCAGGTTCGGCCCGTTCAGGACCATGACCAATGCCGTCATTTCCCACCTCTGTTGGCGCAGCCATAGCGGCTGGCCGCGATTGACGCAAAATCAGTGGAACGGGGCCGCCGTGCGGACGTTTTATCCTGCGAAGACGCCGCCAGACCCGGCCGCGTCGGCAGCGTCGAAAAAGTGGCGTTTGTGCGCGTGAAGGAGTGCATGATGGGTGAAGCAACCGACAAGATCAAAGGTCACGCCAACGAGGCGATCGGTAAAGTGAAGCGCGCCGTCGGGGATGCGACGGACAATCCCCGTCTCCGCGCCGAAGGCGATATTCAGGAAGCCAAGGGCGACCTGCAAAAAGCCAAGGGCGCGATCAAGGGAGCCTTGGGCGACCGCGTCTAGGTCCCTGCCGCGTTTCGGGTCGAAGGGCGTTCCGTTTCGGCGGGGCGCCCTTCGGTCGTTCAGGGCAGCAGCGCACCGAAGCTGGACAGCACATCCTCATAGAGCTTGCGCTTGAACGGCACGATCATCGTCGGCAGCGCGCGCGGGTCGATCCATTGCCAGGCGCGGAACTCGGGATGCGGGGTCTGGAGGTTGATGTCGGCGTCGGTGCCGGTGAAGCGCATCGCGAACCAGGTCTGGCGCTGGCCGCGATAGCGCCCTTTCCACAGCTTGCCGATCAGGTCGGCGGGCAGGTCGTACAGCAATTCCCGGTCGGCGCGCGCCAGCAGCTCGACGTGGCGGGGAGCGATGCCGGTTTCCTCCTCCAGTTCGCGCAGCGCGGCGGCCTCGACATCCTCGCCGGGATCGACGCCGCCCTGCGGCATCTGCCATGCCTCCAGCGTCGAATCGATGCGCTGGCCCACGAACACCAGATTGCTGGCGTTGAGCAGCATGACGCCCGCCGCCGGGCGGTAGGGGAGGGTGGAATAATCGCTCATCGGCCTATTTATCCGGGGCGGGCCGGCGCTGTCGAGACGGCTAGCCCAAGCGCAACTTGCCCATGCCATTGAAAAAGGATGGTGGAACCGAAGGCGATGTGCGCCTAAATGGACCCGAACGAGGATGGGACGAATTATAATGGCGACAGCCGCCCACAAGGTTACCGAGGAAGAATCCGCGAACACGCAGCCGCTGGAATCGCTGGTCGTCCGATTTGCCGGCGACAGTGGCGACGGCATGCAGCTGACCGGCGGGCAATTCACCCTGTCGACCGCGCTGGCGGGCAATGATCTTGCGACTTTCCCCGACTTTCCGGCCGAAATCCGCGCGCCGCAGGGGACGACCTTCGGCGTGTCGGCCTTCCAGATCAATTTCGGCTCGG
>CAZACH010000019.1:0-15953 GCA_964483275.1 uncultured Sphingomonadaceae bacterium
AATATGTCAGCGCCGTCATCCTGTTCGCCGGCCTGAGCTGGGCGGTCGGCTATCGACCGCGCCTGCGCTTCGTCTGGCACAAGCTGCGCGGGCTGCTCGGCTACAGCTTCGGCAATCTCGGCGCCGACCTCGCCAACTTCATCACCTTCCAGGGGCCATTGGTCGTCATCACGCGCACGCTGGGGGTCGCCACCGGCGGCGCCTTCTCGCTGGCCGGGCGCCTGTCCGACATACCGATGCAGGTCCTGCTGGGCGGGCTGATGAGCGTGCTGTTCCCGACCTTCTCGTCCGTCGCCGATGACCCGGATCGCAAGCGCCGGGCGCTGCTCTCCGCCACCGGCGCGACGACCGCGCTGCTGGCGCCAATGATGTTTGGCCTGTGGGCGCTTGCCGAACCCGTGACCGTGATCGTGCTCGGCGACAAATGGCACTGGCTGTTTCCGGCGCTGGGCATGCTGGCCGTGTCGAAGGCGCTGATGTCGCCGTGCGGCAGCTTCATTCCGTTCATGAAGGGCGTCGGCCGCAGCGACCTGCTATGGTGGTTCGCGGCGAGCCGGGCGACCTTCACCATCCTCGGCGCGATCGCCGGCGCGCTGCTGGGCGGCCTCTATGGCGCCACCGTCGCGCTGGCGCTGGTGGCGAGCGTCATCACCATCGCCTATTCGCTGATGGTCTTCCGCGTCGCCGACGTGCCGATCCTGCGCGGCCTTGCGACGGCGGGCGTGCCGCTGATCCTGTCGGCGATCATGGGCGGCGTCGTGCGCCTGTCGCTGGCGCCGGTACAGGGCTTCACCGGATCGCCCTTCCTCGCCTGTGTCATCCTGACGATCGCCGGCGCGATCCTCTATGCCGCGCTGTTCCTCGCCTTCGGCGACCGCGTCGTGCGCGACACGGTGCTGCGCCTGTTGCGGCGGCAACGCGCATGAAGCCGACGAACCTGGTCATCACCCGCGCCGGGCCGAAAAGCCTGCATCGCGGCTGGCTCGCGCCGGTGGAGGCGCGCAATTTCGACGTGCTGGTGGCGGCCTATGCCGACATTCCGGCCGATGCCGGGGAGGGTGTGGAGCACCTGTACCTGCCGGGTTTCAAGGTCGCCGGCTGGAAGGAGATTTTCGAGCGCAAGCCGGAGCTTCTGGCCGACTATCGCAACATCGCGCTGATCGACGACGACATCGAATGCGATGCCGGGGCAATCAGCGCCTGCTTCGACGCGGGCGAGCGGCATGGGCTGGCGATCTGGCAGCCGGCGCTGTCGTGGGACAGCTATTTCACCTATGCCGGCACGCTCGCCAATCCGCACATGGCGCTGCGCTATGTCAGCACGGTGGAGATGATGTGCCCCTTCTTCACCAGCGATGCGCTGCGGCGCGCGCTGCCGCTGTTCGCCATGGGCTGGGAAAGCGGCATCGACCTCATCTGGTGCAGCCTGCTGCCCGAACCGCGCCTGCATTGCGCGATCGTCGACGCGGTCACCGTCCGCCATACCCGTGCCGTGGGCAAGGACAAGGACGCCAACGGTTTCGTCGACACGCGGTACGAAGACGCCATCCACGCCTGCCTCGACCATTTCGGCATGAAGTGGCCCAGCCTGATCGCCTATGCCGGCATCGACCGGCACGGCCGCAGGCTCGACCAGAAAGCGGTGACGCTGCGTTCTCTGGCCTTGCTGAAGGCCGTCGGGCAAAGTCCGGCGGACGCGGCGCTGAAGCGGGTGCTCACGCACCTGCGCCATCAGGTCACGCGCAAGCCCCGCTTCGATCCGGGGGCACGCAACAGGCTCTGATCGGCCGGGACGGGGGACGGGAATGGACAGGAACGCGAAGATATTCGTCACCGGCCATCGCGGCATGGTGGGCAGCGCCATCGTCAGGCGGCTCGAAGCCGGCGGCTATGCCAATCTGCTGACGCGCGGGCGCGCCGATCTCGACCTGCTCGACCAGCGGGCGGTCCATGGCTTTCTGGCCGCCGAGAAGCCCGATTACATCTTCATCGCCGCCGCCAAAGTGGGGGGCATTCAGGCGAACGACAGCTATCGCGCCGACTTCCTCTATGAAAACCTGATGATCGAAAGCAACCTGATCCACGGCGCGCATCTGGCCGGTGTCGAGCGGTTGCTGTTCCTGGGATCGAGCTGCATCTATCCGCGCGACTGCCCCCAGCCGATCCGCGAGGACTATCTGCTCACCGGCCCGCTCGAGCCGACCAACGAGCCCTACGCCATCGCCAAGATCGCCGGCATCAAGCTGGCCGAGAATTACAACCGCCAGCATGGCCGCCGCTATGCCAGCGCCATGCCGACCAACCTTTATGGCCCCAACGACAATTACGACCTGGCGAGCAGCCATGTGCTGCCCGCCCTGATCCGCAAGGCGCACGAGGCGAAGCTGCGCGGCGATGACACGCTGGTCGTCTGGGGCACCGGCACGCCGCGCCGCGAGTTCCTCTATGTCGACGATCTGGCCGATGCCTGCGTGCATCTGATGGAACGCGATTATGACGGCCCGCTCGTCAATGTCGGCACGGGGGAGGACGTGACCATCGCCGAGGTCGCGGAGATCGTGATGGAGGTGGTGGGCTTTTCGGGCCGGATCATGTTCGACACCGGCAAGCCCGACGGCACGCCGCGCAAGCTGCTGGACGTCAGCCGGCTGGATGCGCTGGGCTGGACGGCGCGCACATCGCTTCGCGACGGCATCCGTCTGGCCTATGACGCGGCGCCGTTCCGGCACTGAACTGGAGGATTTCGTGGGCAAGACCGCTCTCATCACAGGCGTGACCGGCCAGGACGGCGCCTATCTCGCGGAGTTGCTGCTGGACAAGGGCTATATGGTCCACGGCATCAAGCGCCGGTCCAGCCTGTTCAACACCGACCGCGTCGACCATCTCTATCAGGACCCGCACGAGAAGCATCTGCGCTTCCGGCTGCACTATGGCGACCTGACCGACAGCACCAACCTGATCCGCATCGTGCAGGAGGTGCAGCCTGACGAGATCTATAATTTAGCGGCAATGAGCCACGTCGCGGTGAGCTTCGAATCGCCCGAATATACCGCCAATGTCGACGGCATCGGCACGCTGCGCCTGCTGGAGGCGATCCGCATCCTGGGGCTGGAGAAGAAGACGCGCTTCTATCAGGCGTCGACCAGCGAGCTTTATGGACTCGTGCAGGAAACGCCGCAGACGGAAACCACGCCCTTCTATCCGCGCAGCCCCTATGCCGTCGCCAAGCTCTATGCCTATTGGATCACGGTCAATTATCGCGAGGCCTACGGACTTTTCGCGTGCAACGGCATCCTGTTCAATCATGAAAGCCCGATCCGCGGCGAAACCTTCGTCACCCGCAAGATCACCCGCGCCATCGCCCGCATCGCGCTCGGCCTTCAGGACTGCCTCTATCTCGGCAATCTGAGCGCGCTGCGCGACTGGGGGCACGCGCGCGACTATGTCGAGGTGCAGTGGCGAATGCTCCAGCAGGAGGCGCCGGAGGATTTCGTCATCGCCACCGGCGTCCAGCACAGCGTGCGACGCTTCGTCGAGCTGGCGGCGGCGGAGCTGGGCATCGTGCTCGGCTTCGAGGGCGAGGGCGAGGCGGAGGTCGGCATCGTCCGCGCCGTGGAGAATGACGCGGCGCAGGTGCGCGTCGGCCAGACCATCGTGCGCGTCGATCCGCGCTATTATCGCCCGACCGAGGTCGATGCGCTGCTCGGCGACCCGACCAAGGCGCGGGAGAAGCTGGGCTGGGAACCGACGACGAGCCTCGCCGATCTGGTCAAGGAAATGGTCGCCGCCGATCATGCCGCCGCGAGGCGGGACAGCATGGTCAAGCAGGCGGGCTATCAGGCCTTCGACTATAACGAATAGGGCGTCGATTGATGATCCGGGTAAGCGGTCCCACCGCCGCCCTGCCCATCGCCATCCTTCCCATCTCCGTCCTACTCACCTCCGTCCTACCCACCTCCGTTCGTCCTGAGCCTGTCGAAGGACGACCGCGCTGGCTTGTGGCATCCGCTACGGATCTTGCGGAAGGGGAGTCTTGAGCGGTCGTCCTTCGACAGGCTCAGGACGAACGGAGGTGGGGGCGCGGGGTGGCGAGGCGCGGGGTGGCGGGGTGACGGGGTGGCGGCGCCGCGCGGTGGCCGGCGATCAGCGCCAGAAAGCCAACCGCTTCAGCCGGCCGACCAGCTTTGCCGCCCGCACCTCGGCGCGGCGGCGCTCCTCATATCTCTGCCCCCAGAAATGCGGGTTGCGGCGGAACGCCTGCGCCTTGGGCTGGGCGAAGATGCGGTCGAAGGCGTCCAGCAACGCCGCGTCACCGAGCGCGTCGAGCGGGGCGTCCGGGGCGAAGAAGGGGCGATTGACCATCTCAAGCCACGCCGCGTCGTCGCGATGCAACGCCAGCACGCGCGCCACCCCCTCCTCGATCGACAGGCGATTCATGTCGATGAAGCGCTCGGGATTGAACACGCGCCCGACCTCGGGATCGCCCCAATAGATCGGGATCGTGTCGGCGGCGAGCGCATGGACCAGCTTTTCGGTGGTGTAGCCGGGCGAAGCGCTGTTCTCGAACGCGATGGAAAATTTGAAGTGGCGCTGCGCCTCGACCTTGGGCCGGGTCCAGTCGCCCTGATAGGCGGCGCCGATCGGACGGTCGCTGTTGCGCAGATGGGCGCCGAAAGATTCGACCGCCTCCTCGGCGTTCAGCGCGTGGAAGAAGCGGTCGCGAAGCGGATGGCCGTCGCCATTGGTGTAGATGAAGTTGCAGAAGCCGTCCTTGCCGGCAAGCCCGCCCAGGCCGCTCGACCCCCGTGCCCGAATGTCGCGCCATTGATCGTAGAGCAGGAAATTGGGGGCGCGGAAGTGGCGGTCGCCGAACGCCAGCCAGTCATAGGAAAAGGCATAATCGTCGAGGTTGAAGTCCGGCCGGACATTCTCGCTGGCGAAGAATATCCGCACCGCGCCGCGATGATCGAGATAGTCATGCCCGAACACCGAGTGGATGACATAGTCCGGGTCGCTGTCGACCAGCACGATCTCATGCCTCTGACCGAGCAGCGCGGCGATGCGGTCGGGATTGAAGGGGCCGGGAAAGTCCGTGAAGGCGACGCGGATAGGAGACATGAACGACTTTCCCAAACACCGGCAAACGGTGCACCGGGATAGCCCCCTGCGACGGGCGCGCCAACCGTGATGTTGCAGTGCAGCGGATGATGGGGGATCAGAGGCGGGGCAGCGCCCGGCCAGTGCCATGGCCTTGCCCGCAAAAATCGGGGATCATCGCGCTTTCGGGCGGCGGCGCCGAATCCTCCACCATCTCGAACAGCCGCTGCACCAGCGCCTGCCCTTCCTGCCAGTCGCCGAGGCCCGACTCGGCGTTGATGTGGCCGCACTCCCCGATGTCGACGAACTCGGACAGCCAGCCGCCGGCCATGTCGCGCATCTGGTCCATGGTGGCATAGGGGTCGTCCCGGCTCGCGACCACGATCGAGGGGAAGGGCAGCGCCGCGCGCGGCACCGGCGCGAAGCCGGCGAGCCGCGCGTCGACGCCGCCCGCCTCGACATAGGGCGGCGCGACCAGCAGCGCCCCAGCGACCGGCCAACCCGGCGGCTGCCCGAGCAGGGACGCCCACCACGCCACCGTGATGCAGCCCAGGCTGTGGGCGACCAGAATGACCGGCGCGGGCGCGCGGCGGATCGCGATGTCCAACGTCGTCACCCAGCTGTTGCGGCGCGGGGACGACCAGCAGCCCAGCTCCGCCCGCGCGCAATCGCTGCGCTCCTGCTCCCACCGGCTTTGCCAGTGATTGGGACCGGAACCGTTCAATCCCGGCACCGTCAGCAGCAGGGGAGATCCAATGCCATGCGCGGTCATAACGACTGCTCCATCCTGTTATCGCTTCACTGGATAATCCCTAGTTAAACGATAGGGAATAGGATTCGGCGGCAAGCGAGCATTCGGTTCGGCCCGGCAATCCGGCGGGTCGCCGCCGGGCGGCCGGCCCGGCCGTCAGGCGGCGTCAGCAAAAGGGGATCGCTGCACCCCGGTCAGCGCGTCGGTGAAGGTCTTGCGCCACCACATCACGTCCTCGCGGCTGACATTGTCGAACAGCGCCTGCCAGCGGCGAACGCGCTCACCGCGCGGCATGTTGAGCGCGGTTTCGATGGCGTCGGCGAGTTCCTCCGAACTGTGCGGATTGACCAGCACCGCCTCGGTCATCTGCTCGGCCGCCCCGGCGAAGCGGGACAGGATCAGGACACCGGGGTCCTCGGGGTCCTGCGCCGCGACATATTCCTTCGCCACCAGGTTCATGCCGTCCCTCAGCGGCGTCACCAGACCGACCTTGGCGGCGCGATAGATGCCGGCCAGCTCGTCGCGCGCATAGCCGCGATTGACGTAGCGCAGCGGCACCCAGTCGATATCGGCGAAGGCGCCGTTGATCCGCCCCGACAGGGCATCGAGGGAGGCGCGGATTTCCTGGTAGCTCTCCACCTGCTCGCGCGAGGGCGGCGCGATCTGGAGCAGGAACACCTCGGCCGCGCGCTCCGGGTGCAGGCTCAGGAAGCGCTCATAGCCGACGAACCGCTCCTGAAGGCCCTTGGAATAATCCAGCCGGTCGACGCCGACGATCATCGCGCGGCCGACGGCGCTGACGCCCATCCGCTCATAGGTCCGGCGCGCGACGTCGCTGCCGACGGCGGCGGCGAAATTGTCGGCGTCGATGCCGATCGGGCAGGCGATGACGCGGATCGTCCGCTCGCCGATGGTCAGCCGACCATCGGGGAAGGCCTCCCCCGCCATTTCATGGGTGACGTAATCGACGAAGGATTCCAGCGAATCCATGGTCTGGAAGCCGATCACGTCATAGGCGAACAGCGATTCGACGAGTTGCCGATGGCTGGGCAGCGACATCAGCAGCCGCATCGGCGGCCAGGGGATGTGCAGGAAAAAGCCGATGCGGTTGTTGCAGCGGCGCTTGCGCAGTTCGCGGCCGAGCGGGATCAGGTGATAATCATGCACCCAGACGAGGTCGTCCGGCTCGATCAGCGGCCCGACCGTCTGCGCGAAGCGCGCATTGACCCGCTCATAGCCGCCCGCGAACTGCCGTTCATATTCGGCAAGGTCGATCCGGTAGTGGAACAGCGGCCACAGCGTCTGGTTGGCATAGCCGTTATAATATTCGTCGAGGTCCTGCTCCTCGAGGTCGATCGTCGCCGTCGTCACGCCGCCATTGCGCTGGATGTTGATGTGGCCGGTGAAATGGTCCGTCGTTTCGCCCGACCAGCCGAACCACAGGCCGCTATATTCGCGCAGCGCCGCCGACAGCGCGACCGCCAGCCCCCCCTGTGCCGCCCCGCCGTCGCCCGCGGGCGGCTGGACACGGTTGGAAATGACGATCAGACGGCTCATCGCACGGAACTCCACGGCTTGCTCAGCATGACGGCGCAGTTGATCATACCCACAAGCGAGTAGGTTTGGGGATAATTTCCCCAGAGCTCGCCGCTGACGGGGTCGATATCCTCCGACAGCAGGCCGGCGGCGGTCCGCCGTTCCAGCATTTCCTCGAAAAGCTGACGCGCATCGGCGTCGCGTCCCGTGACGTGCAACGCTTCGATCAGCCAGAAGGTGCAGACGTTGAACGCGGTCGTCGGCAGGCCGAAATCGTCCTCGGTCGCATAGCGCAGCATGTGGCTGCCGCGCCGCAGGCCCTGCTCCACGGCCTTGAGCGTGCCCTGGAAGCGCGGATCGTCGGGCGTCAGGAAGCGCAGGTCGAGAAGCTGCATCAGGCTGGCGTCGAGGTCGTTGCCGCCGAACGTCGCGGAGAGGTTGCCCGTCTCCTGCCGCCAGGCCGCCCGCTCGATCGCGGCGCGGATGGCATCGGCGCGCTCCTGCCAGAAGACCCGCCGCGCCTCCAGTTCCAGGCGCGCGGCGACGTTCGCCAGCCGGTCGCAGGCCGCCCAGCACATCGCCGCCGAATAGGTGTGGACATGGCTGCGGGTGCGCAGCTCCCACAGCCCGGCATCGGGCTTGTCATGCACCTCCCAGGCAAGGTTGCCGACCGCTTCCAGCGCCTCGAAATCCTCGACCCCGGCGACGCGATAGAGCCGCTGGTCGAAAAACGCCTGGGCGTTGGACAGGATGATCTGGCCATAGGCGTCGTGCTGGATCTGCTCATAGGCCTGGTTGCCGACACGCACCGGACCCATGCCGCGATAGCCGTTGAGCGACGGCACCTTCCGCTCGATCAGCATCGCCTCGCCGCCGACGCCATAGAGCGGCTGGATATGACCGCCGCGGGCATTGTCGACGATGTTGCGCAGATAGGCGAGGTAGGATTCGAGCACGTCGAGCGCGCCCAGCCGGTTCAGCGCCTGCACCGTATAATAGGCATCGCGGATCCAGCAGTAGCGATAGTCCCAGTTGCGGCCCGAATCGGCATGTTCGGGAATCGAGGTGGTCAGCGCCGCGACGATCGCGCCGGTTTCCTCATGCTGGCAAAGCTTGAGGGTGATCGCCGCGCGGATCACCGCCTCCTGCCATTCCAGCGGCGTCGCCAGCCCGCGCACCCATTGCCGCCATTCGGCGATGGTGCGGTCGAGCATCTGCTCGGTGGCGGCGACGACATCGGCGCTGAAGCTCTCGTCCGGTCCCAGGAAGAAGTGCAGCGGCCGCTCCAGCCGGAACAGCCTTTCCCCCTCCACCCACCCGACCGGCGCGTTGGTGGTCAGGCGCAGCGTCAGCTCGTCGAGAAGATAGCGGATATGGTTGGACCCCCGCGTCCGCTCGGCATCCGCCGCCGCCCAGTCGCGCGAGGGCCGCAGGCGGACGCGGATGCGCGGGCTGCCCGCGACCGGCCGCACGATCCGCACATAGGCGACCGGCCGATACATGCGCCCGGTGCGGTGGAAGCGCGGGCAGAAATCGACGACTTCGATGGCATTGCCGGCGTCATCCTCGTGCCGCGTCACCAGCACCGGCGTGTTGCGCAGATAATGCTGCTGCGTCGATACGCCGTTTTCGAGGTCGATCTCCCAGAAGCCGCGCGCGCCCTCGGCGGCCGGGGGATGGTCGTCGAGCAGCGAGGAAAAGGCGGGCAGGCCGTCGACGCGCGGCACGCATCCCCACACGAAGCGGCCGCGCCGGTCCACCAGCGCGGACACCTGGCAATTGCCGATCGGCCACAGATCGAGCGTCCCCGTCACATCCCCTCCCTTATCGCACCCGCCAGCCAGACACGTACGGCCTGCACGTCGGGCAGACCATAGGTCGCCGCGCTGTCACGCGGCGCGCCGACGAGTATGCCGGCACCGCCCAGTTCGCGCGCCGCGACGAAGGCCGGCTCGTCGGTCAGGTCGTCGCCGAGGCAAAGCGGCCGGCAACCCGCCATCGGCGCGCGTGTCATCATCTCCCGCACCGCCGCGCCCTTGTCGCCGCCGGCGACGCGCAGCTCCACCATCATCTTGCCGGGTTGCAGCGCGAGGCCATGCGCTTCCCCCAGCCGGCGGGCGAGCGCATGGGCCGCCACCTCCGCCGCCGGCGTCAGGCGATAGTGCAGCGCGACGCCATAGCTCTTGGCCTCGACGATGGTGCCGGGATGGTTATCGGCAAAGCGCCGCAGCGCCTCGGTGACGTCGTCCAGCGCCGGCGGGCGCTGCGGCCGCACGTCGCGCCCGCCCCAACGCTGTTCGCTGCCATGGCTGCCCGACACGGCGAGCCGCCGGGCGATCGGCCCGAGCATGGCGTCGAGCTGGGCGATGGAGCGGCCGCTGACGATGGCGAGGCGCCCGTCATAGATCGCGCCGAGCGCGCCGAGCAGGTCGCGCAGACCATTGTCGACGACGACGGCGTCGGGGCGCTCGACCAGATCGACGAGCGTTCCGTCGAAATCAATGAACAGGCTGGCCCCCTGGAGCAGATCGGAGGGCGGCAGAGGCAGCGCGAACGGCTGGACGTCCGGAATCATCACTCTATCCTTGCCGATGGAAAGGCTGGCGGCACAAGCGAAAACTTCCGTGAACGGAAGTCCGCATTGCGTTGCAGCAACGACGCGGCGGCGGCAAACAGGTTCCGCCCGGATGTGTGGAAAGGGGGCTGATCCTTGGTTGAGCAGATTGTTGTCGCGGACATCGGCGGCACCAATGCCCGCTTCGCCCTGGCGGTGCTTGAGGCAAGCCGGCGGCCGGCGATCAGCCATATCACCCGCCTGCCCGTTGCCGATTATCCGGGCATTGCCGAGGCGTGGCGCGACTTCGCCGACATGGTCGACCAGCCCCTCCCCAACCGCGCGTCGATCGCCATCGCCGCGCCGATGCGCGGCGAGACGCTGAGCTTCACGAACAGCAGCTGGACGATCCCCCGGCATGGCCTCGAACACGCCCTCGGCATCGACGAGGCCTTGCTGCTCAACGATTTCGGCGCCGCCGCCCATGCCGTCGACGTGCTCGAACCGGCGGAGCTGGAGCATATCGCCGGTCCCGACATGCCTCTGCCGCGCGCCGGGGTGGTCAGCCTGGTCGGGCCGGGCACCGGGCTTGGCGGCGCGCTGCTCGCCTATCCGCCGGCGGGCGGGCGGCCGCTGATCGTCGAGACCGAGTGCGGCCATATCGGCTTTGCCCCGCAGGACGCGACCGAGGAGGCGATCGCCCGCATCGCCCGCGACCGCTATGGCCGGATTTCGACCGAGCGCCTCGCCGCCGGCCCCGGCCTCGCCATCATCCATGACGGCCTTGCCGCGCTGGCGGGCGCCCCCGCCACATCGCTGGACGACAAGGCGCTGTGGGCGGCCGCCATCGCCGGCGAGGAGCGGACCGCCCGCGCCGCGCTCGACCGTTTCTGCCGGATATTGGGCGCGGTGGCGGGCGACATCGTCCTCGCGCAGGGCGGCGCCGCGCTGGTGCTCGGCGGCGGCATCGCGCCGCGCATCGCCGCGCATCTGCGCGCGGGCGGCTTTGCCGGCTGCTTCACCGACAAGGGGCGCTATCGCGATTATATGGCCGCCATTCCGATCCGGATGATGACCCACCCCGAACCCGGCCTGCTCGGCGCGGCCGTGGCCTTCGCGCGACGCCCCGGCAAATAGGGGCGCGAGGCCTCATTTCATCATGGCAAAACCGCCCCCACCGGCTTATCGGGGCTGCATCCAAGCGACAGGGGCGACATGAGCGAAGTGAAGGTGAAACGGGCGCTGCTTTCGGTGTCCGACAAGACGGGGCTGGTGGATTTCGCGCGGGCGCTCGCCCGCCACGGCGTCGAGCTGGTCTCGACCGGCGGCACCGCCAGGGCGCTGCGCGAGGCCGGGCTGGAGGTGCGCGACATTTCCGAGATCACCGGCTTTCCCGAGATGATGGACGGCCGCGTCAAGACGCTGCACCCGATGGTGCATGGCGGCCTGCTGGCGGTGCGCGACGATGCCGCCCACGCCGCCGCGATGCGCGACCATGGCATCGACGCGATCGACCTCGTCGTCGTCAACCTCTACCCCTTCGCCCAGACCGTGGCGCGCGGCGCGGCGCGGGACGAGATTATCGAGAATATCGACATTGGCGGCCCGTCGATGGTGCGCTCGGCGGCCAAGAACCACGCCTATGTCGCCATCGTCACCGACCCCGCGGACTATCAGGCGGTGGTCGCCGAACTTGACGCCGGCAATGCCGCGACCAGCCTTGCGCTGCGCCGCCGCCTCGCCGCCAAGGCCTATGCGGCGACCGCCGCCTATGACGCGATGATCGCCAGCTGGTTCGCCACCGTCGATCAGGGCCAGGACCTGCCCGACCTGCTGGCGCTCGCCGCCCGCAAGGCCGAACCGCTGCGCTATGGCGAGAATCCGCACCAGCAGGCGGCGCTCTATCTGCCGACGACGGCCGACGCGCGCGGCATCGCGCAGGCCGAGCAGGTGCAGGGCAAGGAACTGAGCTACAATAATTACAACGACGCCGATGCCGCGCTGGAGCTGGTGTCGGAGTTCCGCGACGGCCCGCCCACGGTGGTGATCGTCAAGCACGCCAACCCCTGCGGCGTCGCCAGCGCCGACACGCTGCTCGAGGCCTATGAGGCGGCGCTGGCCTGCGACAGCGTCTCGGCCTTCGGCGGGATCATCGCCGTCAATCGCCCGCTCGACGGGGCGACGGCGCGGGCGATGACGCAGATCTTCACCGAAGTCGTCGCCGCGCCCGACGCTGACGCGGACGCCCGCGCCATCTTCGCCGCCAAGAAGAATCTGCGCCTGCTGCTGACCGGCGAACTGCCCGATCCGCGCCGTGCCGGCCTGACCGTCAAGTCGATCGCCGGCGGCCTGCTCGTCCAGTCGCGCGACGCCGGCTTCGTGCCGGACGCCGACCTCAAGGTCGTCACCAAGCGCGCACCGACACCGCGGGAGCTGGCCGATTGCCGCTTCGCCTGGACGGTCGCCAAGCACGTCAAGTCCAACGCCATCGTCTATGCCAGGGACGGCAGCACCGCCGGCGTCGGCGCGGGCCAGATGAACCGGCTCGAATCCGCCCGCATCGCCGCGTGGAAGGCCAGAGACGCCGCCGACAAGGCGGGCTGGGCGCAGCCGCGCACGATCGGTTCGGCGGTCGCCTCCGACGCCTTCTTCCCCTTCGCCGACGGCCTGCTGGCGGCGGTGGAGGCGGGCGCGACGGCGGTGATCCAGCCGGGCGGCTCGATCCGCGACGCCGAGGTGATCGCCGCCGCAGACGAGGCCGGGCTGGCCATGGTGTTCACGGGCATGCGCCACTTCCGCCATTGAAGCAGCGTGGGGTGGCGCGCGCCGCACCGAGCTTCCCGCCTCCGTTCGTCCTGAGCCTGTCGAAGGACGACAGCTCAAGCCTTCCCGGCCGCGAGGGGCCGGAGCAGATCTCGCAAGCCGGCGCTGTCGTCCTTCGACAGGCTCAGGACGAACGGGGTATGGGTGGCGCGCGCCGCTCCGGCGCATCGCGCGGGATCATCCCGCACATGAAAAGGGCGGCCACACGGGCCGCCCTTTTTTGTCATCAGCGCTGGGTGGGTTGGCTCAGGCGCTAACAGCCATCCGGTTGCGGCGGCGCATCTGCGCGCCGATCATGCCGAAACCCGCGATCATCATCGCCCAGGTCGCCGGCTCGGGAATGGCGGAGGTCTGGGTCACATAACCCCACAGGCCGACCTTGTTCTTGCCGCCTTCCTTGGACGAGAAGGCGCTGACCAGATTGTTGGCGCTGTTGCCGAAGCCGGTCAGGGTCAGGGTATATTCGTAACCGCCGTACAGGAAGGATTCCGACAGGTTGCTGGTGTTGAAGGTGACGATGTCGGCGCAGCAATTATTCTTGCCGCTGTTCAGCGTCTCGTCGTGGCTGAAATCGAACAGGAAGGTCTTCCAGCCGAAGTCGGTGCCATCAATGAAGATGTTGGTGGTCAGCTTCAGCTGGGTCGAGGTGATCGAGCTGCCGACATTGATCGGCTCGTTAAAGTGGGTGAAGGTGCCGATCTTCTGCGAAGGCGTCGGGCTGGGCGGCAGATTGAAAGCGATCGAGTTGCTCGCGCGCTGGAACTGGTAGGCGCTCTGCGGCTGGTTGGCCGGGCTGCCCCATTTGATCTTGGCGCTGGACGTGCCATTGCCCGACGTGTTGACGTTGCTGCCGCCGACGGTGGCGCTCTTGTCCCAGCTGACCTGCGTATTCTTGAGCAGGACGGTGGCGGCGTTGGCGGACGGCGCGAGGGCGAACAGTCCGAGGACGGTGGCGGATGCCAATAGAGCCTTCATCTGCATTTTACTTCCCCTGAAAACCCCGCGCGGCCTGATGGGTCGCCGGTTTGGGAAAGTAACAATCAAATATCGTGCCAATCGCGGATTCCCGCCATTCAGGCGAGATAAGCCGGTCAATTTTTCCGGTTAATGTAAAATCCAGCGACAGAATCGACGCGGCGGCTCAATTGGCCGGTGCGCTGCGCCGGAACAGTTCGCGGTCGGCATGACCGAAGCCGCGATACCAGATGACCAGCCCATAGCTGAGCAGGATCGCCGGGATGCCGAAGGCCAGCTCCGTCCATTCCGGCCCGCGCGTGACGACATAGCCGACCACCGACGCGGTGGCGACCGCCCAGACCAGCGCCCAGCGCCAGCCGGAGACCGGCGCGTCGAGCAGGCGCGACAACAGGCGCGCCTTGACGATGGACGACAGGCCGAGCGCCAGCATCAGCGCCACCGCCGGCATCGCCGCCTGATAGAGGATGGGCAGGTCGGCGGCGCGCGCCGCGACGATCAGCGCAAAGGACAGCCCGGCCTGCACCGCGACCATGCCGAGCGAGATCATCAGGTTGCGGTGGCGGGCGACATAGATCAGCCCGGCCTCCGACACCGCCGCCGTCGCCGCCACCACCTCGGCGGCGAGCAGGAAGGCGAGCGCGCCGGTGCCGCCGACGAAATTGGGGCCGACGAGGCCGAGCACCGCCTCGCCCGGAATGCCGAGCGCCAGCGCGACGCCGGCCTGCGCGGCGATCACCCAGAAGCCGACCTGCGCCACCTGCCGCGCCACGCCCTTGCGGTCGCCGGCCTCGAGGCTGCGGGTGATGACCGGCCCCAGGATCGGGTCGAAGCTGGTCTTGAGCTTCTGCGGCAGCGAGGCGACCTGCTGCGCGACATAATAGATGCCGACCACGGCGGGCGAGAAGAACAGGCCGAGGATGGCGATGTCGAGGCGGCGCGAGCCCCATTCGATGGCGTCGGCGCCTGCGAGCGGGATGTTGCGGCGGGCGAGCAGGAACAATTCCCGGGTCTTGGGCCGCCAGGCATGCGGCCAGCCATAGCTTTTGATGCACGGCCACATCGACGCGACGAAGGCGGCGATCAGCGACAGCACATAGGCGAGGATCAGCCCGTCGCGCGTCGAATAAAAGGCGAATGCCAGCGCGCCGAGGCTGATCGTCCACGGCTCGATGATCGAGCGCGCCCGCACCGTCGCGGCGATGTCATGGCGATAGGCGAGCGCGGCGAGGCTGATGTCGGACGCGACGATGGCGAAGATGATGAGCGGGAACAGACGGTCCAGCCCGTTGATCTCGCTGTTCGGGAACATCAGCTGCGGCACCAGGATCAGCAGGACGGCCATCAGCGCCGAGGCGATCCAGCCGACCAGCAGCCCATCCCAGACGATATGGGTGTGCGTGCCCTCGTCGCTCTTGCTGAGCTGCGCGGCGAGGCCCCGCTTGAGGCCGAGCGTCGCCAGCTGCGCCGCGAACTCGACGACGATCACCGCATAGGCGAAGCGGCCGAGCGCGTCGGCGCCGTACATGCGGCCGGCGATGAACAGGAAGGGCAGGCGCGCGGCGAGGCGCAGCAGGAAGCCGAAGAAATTGGTCCGCCCGCCCCGCGCCAGATCTGCAAGGTCCGATCCCCCCGCAACGCCCCCCGTTTTCATCAGTGCGCGGCGCCCCAGCTCTTGCCGAAGCCGATCTCGACGCCGAGCGGCACGCTGAGCGTCACCGCCGGCTCGGCCGCGCCCGCCATCACCTGCCGGATCACCGCCGCCGCCGCTTCGGCATCGCCTTCCGGCGCCTCGAACACCAGTTCGTCATGCACTTGCAGCAGCATGCGGACATGGCCGAGGCCCGCCGCCGCCAGCGCCGGACCCATGCGGGCCATGGCGCGCTTGATGATGTCGGCGCTGGTGCCCTGGATCGGGGCGTTGATCGCCTGCCGCTCCGCCGCCTGCCGCTCGGTCACGGTCTTGGCGCGGATGCCGGGCAGGTTGGTGCGCCGCCCGAACAGGGTGGTGACATGGCCATGCTCGCGGACATGCGACAGGGTTTCGGCGATATAGCGGTTGATGCCGGGGAAGCGCTGGAAATAGCGCTCGATGATCGCCGCCGCCTCGGCCCGGTCGACCTCCAGCCGCCCGGCGAGGCCGAAGGCGGAGATGCCGTAGAGGATGGCGAAATTGATCGTCTTGGTCTTGGCGCGCGTGTCGCGGTCGACATGGCC
>CAZACH010000020.1:0-15731 GCA_964483275.1 uncultured Sphingomonadaceae bacterium
CATCGCCTGGATCACCTTGGGATGCTGGCCCATCGACAGATAGTCGTTGGAGCACCAGACGGTGATCGGACGCGCGCCATTATGGCCGGCGAAACACCGCGCATTGGGGAACATGCCCTTGTTGCGCAAAATGTCGATGAACACGCGATAACGCCCCTCGGCATGCAGCCGGCGGATCGCATCGTCGAAAATCAGGCCATAATCCACGTCATAAGGTCCTTGCGAACTTGCCCGTGCCATACCGCGCGACGCCCGCCGATGCCAGCGCGAACCACTCGCAACTAAGGATCGTCCAGCGTGTCGACGGCGCGCCAAGGCACGGCTATCAATCGACTTTCGGCAAGGGGGAGATCGTTGGTGGATGCTCTGATTTCAACGGACGCGCTGGCAAAGGCGCTCGGCGCGCCCGGCCTGCACATCGTCGACGCCACCTATTTCCTGCCCGACCTCGGCCGCGACGCCCGCGCGGAACATGAGGCGGGGCATATTCCGGGCGCGCGCTTCCTCGACCTGGCGAGTCTGGTCGATCCGGCGGCATCGCTGCCCAACGCCTTTCCGCCCGCCGATATCGTCGGACAGCGACTCGGCGCGCTCGGCATCGGCGCCGATGAGCGCATCCTCCTCTACGACAATTCACCCTACCGGACCGCCGCGCGGGCGTGGTTCATCCTGCGCCATTACGGCCTTGGCGATGTCGTCCTGCTGGATGGCGGCTATGCCAAATGGCTGGCGGACGGGCTGCCGGTGCAGAAGGACGCGGCAACCCCCGCCCCCGCCGCGACAAGCCCCGGCCTCGGCGCCCGCAAGGACAGCCTGCGCAGCCTCGCGGACATGCGCGGCAACATCGACAGCGGCGCCGAGCAGGTGCTCGACGCGCGCGGCGCGGGGCGCTTCAGCGGCGAGGAGGCGGAGATCCGCCCCGGCATGGCGTCCGGCCATATCCCCGGCGCGCGCAACCTGCCCTATGGGCAATTGTTCGCCGAGGACGGCACATGGAAGCGCGGCGCCGCGCTCGCCGCCGCCTTCACCGACGCCGGCATCGACCTCGACCGCCCCATCGTCACCACCTGCGGCTCCGGCATCACCGCCGCGACGCTGCTGTTCGGCCTGCACCTGCTCGGCAAGCAGGACATCGCGCTCTATGACGGCTCATGGAGCGAA
This sequence comes from uncultured Sphingomonadaceae bacterium, assembly GCA_964483275.1. GTDB lineage: Bacteria > Pseudomonadota > Alphaproteobacteria > Sphingomonadales > Sphingomonadaceae > JBBCJR01. The sequence continues at coordinate 1,162 of CAZACH010000020.1, forward strand.
TGGGGCGCCGACCCGACCACCCCCAAGGCCACGGGACGCGCCGCATGACCGACCGCAAGGACGTGCGCCCGGCGACGCGGCTGGTCACCGCCGGCCGCCGCCCCGAATGGACGCAGGGCATCGTCAACCCGGCGGTGTGGCGCGCCTCGACCTGCCTGTTCGACACGGTCGCCGACCTCGACGCCGCCGTCCGCGCGCCCGACGAGGGCCTCTATTACGGACGGCGCGGCACGCCGACGCAATGGTCGCTCGCCGAAGCGCTGACCGAGCTGGAGCCGGGCGCGGCGGGGACCAAGCTCTACCCCTCCGGCGTCGCCGCCATCGCCACGGCGCTGATGGCGGTGCTCAAACCCGGCGACGAGCTGCTGATGGTCGACAGCGCCTATGAGCCGACCCGCGTCTTCTGCCGCCGCCTGCTGGAGGAATGGGGCGTGGCGGTGCGCTATTATGACCCGCTGGTCGGCGGCGACATCGCCGCGCTGTTCGGCGAGCGCACCCGCGCGGTGTTCATGGAAAGCCCCGGCTCGCTGACCTTCGAGGTGCAGGACGTCCCCGCCATCTGCCGGGCCGCCAAGGCGCGCGGCATCGCCACGTTGCTCGACAACACCTGGGCGACGCCGCTCTACTTCCCGGCGATCGGGCAGGGCGTCGACCTCACCATCCTCGCCTGCACCAAATATATCGTCGGCCATTCCGACGTGATGCTCGGATCGGTCACCGCCAGCCCCGAATATTGGGAGGCGCTGAAGCAGCGCACCTATCTGTTCGGCCAATATGTCTCGCCGGACGATGCCTGGCTGGCCAGCCGGGGGCTGCGGACGCTCGCCACCCGCCTCGCCCAGCATGACCGTGCCGGCCGCGCGGTGGCGGAATGGCTGGCGACGCAGCCCGGCGTCGCGCGGGTGCTGCACCCCGCTTTGCCCACCTGCCCCGGCCATGAATATTGGGCGCGGGATTTCCGGGGCGCAACGGGGTTGTTCAGCCTTGTCCTCGATGGCGGCGACCGCAAGGCGGCGGCCGCGATGATCGACGGCCTCGACCTGTTCGGCATCGGTTTTTCATGGGGTGGCTTCGAGAGCCTCGCCCTGCCGGTCAATCCCGCGCCGCTGCGCACCGCGACACGCTGGTCGGCGCAGGGGCCGATGATCCGCCTGCATGTCGGGCTGGAAGACCCGGAGGACCTGATCGCCGATCTCGACGCCGGCCTCGCCCGTTTCCGCGCGGCACGCGGGTGAGGCAGGCCAACCCCGCCCCACCCGCCGCCGATCAGTTGCCGCCGAGCTTCACCGCCACATAGCGCGCCGGCAGGCTGCCGCGCTGCACGAACAGCAGCACGCGGTCGCGGCCCTGCTTGCGCACCTCGTCAACCGCGGCGGAGGCCGCGTCCGGCGTCGTCACCTGACGCTGGTTGATGCTGAGGATGATGTCGCCGCGGGCAAGGCCCTGCTGCGCCGCGTCGCTGCCGGGATCGACCGCCGCGACCACGACGCCGCGCGTGTCCGGGGCGACGCGCAGCTGGCGAGCGATGTCGGGGGTGAGCGCCTGGAGCGCGAGGCCCAGCGTCGCCTGAGCCGCCTGGCCCTGCGGCTGCCCCGGCGCGGCGTTCTCGCTGAAATCGTCGCGGCCGGCGATCTGGTCCTCGGCCGGACGCTCGCCGACCACCGCCGTCACCCGCTCGCGCTTGCCGTTGCGGATCAGGTCGATCGCCACCCGGCTGCCGATCGCCGCATTGGCCACCGCAAAGGACAGGGTGTTGTCGGGCGTGACCTCCTGGCCGTCGATGGCGACAATCACGTCGCCCTGGCGGATGCCGGCCTTGGCCGCCGCATAGCCCGGCTCGACGCGGGCGACGATCTCGCCGCGATTGGGCTGTAGCCCGAGCGACGCGGCGATGTCGTCGGACACCGGCTGGATGCCGACGCCCAGATAGCCGCGCCGCACCCGGCCGGTCTTCATCAGCGCGTCGATGGCGGGCTTGGCCTGTTCGGCGGGGATCGCGAAGCCGATGCCGACATTGCCGCCGGTCGGCGAGAAGATCGCCGTGTTGATGCCGATGACATTGCCGGTCAGGTCGAACATCGGGCCGCCGCTATTGCCCTGGTTGATCGAGGCGTCGGTCTGGATATAGCGGTCATACTGGCCGGCGCCGATGTTGCGGTGCAGGGCCGAGATGATGCCCGCCGTCACCGTGCCGCCAAGCCCGAACGGATTGCCGATCGCCACCACCCAGTCGCCGACGCGGGCGCCCCGGCTGTCGCCGAAATTGACGAAGGGCAGGTCTTTCGCCTCGATCTTGAGCAGGGCGAGATCGAGAAGCTGGTCGCGGCCGACGAGCCGCGCCTTGTATTCCTTGCGGTCGGACAGCGTCACGGTGATCGATTCGACCGGCGAGCGGCCGTCGCCGCCGCCCGTCACGACATGGTTGTTGGTGACGACATAGCCGTCCGCCGAAATGATGAAGCCCGACCCCAGCGAGGTCGCCTCGCGGGTGATCGGCTTGCCGTCGCGGCCGACGCGCGGGCCGCCGCCGAACTGGCGGAACAGCTCGTCGAACGGCGTGCCCATCGGGAAACCGCCGACCTGCACGCGCTGGGTGGTCGAGACGTTGACGACCGCCGGCTGCAACCGCGCCGCAAGGTCGGCGAAGCTCAGCGGCGCGCCCGGACGGGGGGTCGCCGACGCGACGCTGGCCGGCGCGCTCTGCGGGGACTGGGCGCCGATCGGCTCCTGCAACAGGATGGTGGCGGCGGTGCCGCCGGCCAGCAGGGTTCCGGCAATGGCATAGGCTATTCGCACGTCAACTCTTCTCCTCGGCATCGGTGTGTTTCGAGTCTGGCTCGCGCTACCGTCGGAAATTGTCGGCATCGACTTAACCTCGCTTGAATGACGGACGATCAGTTCCCCCGCCGGCCCTCGAACTCACGGAGATATTCATTGTCCGTGGACAGGACCATGCTGGTCGGCGCGCCCTGCTCGAAGGTGCGGCGATAGGACTGCATGGCGCGGAAAAAGGCGTAGAAATCGGGGTCCTTGCCGAAGCTGTCCGAATAGATTTTGGCGGCGCGGGCATCGGCCTCAGCGCGGATGAACTGCGCTTCCTTGCTGCCGTTGGCGCGAATCGTGATCGCTTCCTGCTGGCGCGCCGTCCGCATCCGCTCCAGCGCGCTTTCGAGCGGGGTGCCGGTGGGCAGGTCGGCGCGCTTGATGCGCACGTCGACGATCTCGGCGCCGTAACGCTTGGCCACCTCGTTCACGCGCTTCTGGATTTCATCCATCAGTTCGCCGCGCTCGGGGCTGAGCAGCGCGGCGAAGGGCTGGCGGCCGAGCACGTTGCGGAGCTGCGACCCCAGCGACTGGGACAGCTGGTCCGCGACATTCTGCTCGCTGCCCTGCGTCTGGTACATGCGCAGCGGATCGACGATGCGGAAGCGCGCGAAGGCGTCGACGACAAGGCGGAGCTGGTCGGTCGACAGCACGGTCTGCGGCTGCATGTCGAGGTCGAGCACGCGCTTGTCGACGAAACGCAGCTGCTCAAGGAACGGCACGCGCATGTTGATGCCGGCGCCGGTCGCGCCGAACAGCTCGCGCTGGTCATAGGCGTTGACGATGCGGGTCGGCTTGCCGAAGCGCGTGACGATGACCTGCTGGGTCTCCGGCACCGTATAGAAGGTCATGCTGGCAAGGATCGCCAGCAACGCGCCGAGGCCGGCCAGAACATAGAGGTTGCGGGTAAGCTGGGACATCAGTTCGCTCCCGCTTCAGCGGCGGCGGCCTTCTGCGCGGCCTGCTGCTGGCGCTTGCCCACCTCGGCCAGCGGCAGATAGGTCTGGACACCCGCGGGCTCGACCACCGTCTTGTCGACCTTCGACAGAATATTCTCCATTGTTTCAAAATAGATACGCTTGCGCGTCACGGTCGGCGACAGGCGATATTGCTCATAGACGGCGTCGAATTCGGCGGTGGCGCCCTGCGCGCCGGCGAGCAGCTGCTGGGCATAGGCGCGGGCCTGGTTGAGATATTGCTCGGCCTCCTGCTGCGCCGCCGACACTTCCTTGAAGGCGTCGTCGACCGCCTGCGGCGGATCGGCCTGCCGGATTTCGACGGCGCGCACCTGGACGCCGGCGCGATAGCTGTTGAGCAGTTCCTGCATGCGGTCGCGTACCTGATCGGCGATCTGCTGGCGCTGCGGGCCGATGGCGGCGGACAGGCCGACGGCGGAAATCGCCTCGCGCATCGCGCTCTCGCCGACTTCGCGGATGGTCTGATCGGGATCGGCGAGCTGGAACAGGTACAGTTCGGGATCGCGGATCTTCCAGCGGACGGTATAGGCGATGTCGATGATATTCTGGTCGCCGGTCAGCATCAGATTGGGCTGCGCCGCATCGGTCGAGCCGATCTGGATGGCGTTTTCCTTCTCATATTGCAGCTTGGTGACGCTATCTATCGGGGCCGGCATCTTCAGGTGCAGGCCCGGGCCGCTGGTCGTGACATATTTGCCGAGGCGCGTGACGACGCCGCGCTGCGCCGCGTCGATGCGGTAGAAACTGGTCATCACGATCCACAGCACCACAAAGGCCAGGATCGCCCAGCGCCAGACGGCGCCGTTGCCGCCACCGCCGGGGAAGCCGCCGCGCAGCCTTTCCTGACCGCGCCGGATGAAATCCTCGAAGCTGGGACCGGGCTGGCCGCCACCGCCGCCGCCGGACGGCCGGCGCGGCGGAAACTGGCCCCACGGGCTTTTGGGACCGCCGGAGCCGCCGCCATTGCCGCCACCGCCCTGGCCGCCGGAGCCGCCCCATGGCCCCCCGCCACCGCCGCTGTCCGCCTTCAGTGTCTGTGCGTCGAAGTCTTCGATTTTTGTCATTCTGTCCCGCCTGGATTTCTGACCTATATAAAGAAAGGCGTCTCGATTGCGAGAGCGGATCGAAACAGGGGGTAGCGTGGCGGACGATCAGGCGATTATGGATATATTACGCGGCCTTGAAGCGCCCGGCGGCGGCGGCCTGCTGGCGAGCGGCCGCCTGTCCACGCCGCGCGTCAATAGCGGGATCGCCACCGCCGTCCTCAATGTCGACGGCCTCACCGCCGACCAGCAGGCAAGCCTGCGCCAGTCGATCGAGACGGCGCTGTCGGCGCTGCCCGACATCGCGGAGGTCAGGCTGGTGCTGACCGCCGAGCGGCGGCAGCGGCGCCTGATCGCGGTCGCCAGCGGCAAGGGCGGCGTCGGCAAGTCGACGATCGCCGCCAATCTCGCGGTGGCGCTGGCGACGGCGGGGCGGCAGGTCGGGCTGATCGACGCCGACATCCACGGCCCTTCCGTGCCGATCCTGTTCGGCACCGCCGGCGAGCGGGCGCAGATGGCCGACAAGAAGGTCCAGCCGATCGTCGCGCATGGCGTGCGCACAATCTCGGTGGGCAACATGCTCGACCCCGCGCAGGCGATCGCGTGGCGCGGGCCGATGGCCGGCCGGGCGCTGCGCCAGCTGATCGACGACACCGACTGGGGCGATACCGACCTCATCATCCTCGACCTGCCGCCCGGCACCGGCGACATCCAGCTCAGCCTCGTCGAAAAGCACAAGCCCGACGGCGCCGTCATCGTCTCGACGCCGCAGGACCTGGCGCTCGTCGACGCGCGGCGGGCGATCGACCTGTTCAACCAGACCGGCGTGCCCATCGTCGGCCTCGTCGAGAACATGTCCGGCTATGCCTGCCCGTCCTGCGGCGCGGTGTCCGACCCGTTCGGGCGCGGCGGGGTCGAGGAAACATGCGCGGCGCTCGGCGTTCCCTTCCTGGGCCGCGTGCCGCTGGACATCGCCGTGCGCACCGCGTCGGACGAGGGCCGACCGGTCGCGGCCGGCGACGGCCCGCAGGCCGACGCATTCCGCCTCATCGCCGGCGCCGTGACCGGCTTCATCGGAGAGTGACATGCCATTGACCACCGACGCCGAAATCGCCGAGCTTCTGCAATCGACCCGCACCATCGCGCTGGTCGGCGCGTCCGACCGGCCCGACCGGCCGAGCTATGGCGTGATGGAGGCCCTCCAGAAGCACGGCTATCGCGTCCTGCCAATCAACCCGCAGATCACCGGCGAGCATGTCCATGGCGAGTTTATCTGGCGCGAGATGGCGCAGCTCGGCGATCCGATCGACATGGTCGACATCTTCCGCCGCTCCGACGCGGTCGGCCCGATCGTCGACGAGGCCATCGCGGCGGGCGCGAAAGCCGTCTGGATGCAGATCGGCGTCGTCAACGAGGAAGCCGCCGCGAAGGCGGAGGCCGCCGGCCTCAAGGTGGTGATGAACCGCTGCCCCAAGGTCGAGATCGGACGGCTGCGCCTCCCGCCGGTGGGCGAGGCATCATAGGGCGGCATCAGCACAAGTCCCCCAACGCCCGTTCGTCCTGAGCCTGTCGAAGGACGACCGCACCAGCTTGTGGGATCTGTACCGGAACCTTGCGGACGGGAAGGCTTGCGCTGTCGTCCTTCGACAGGCTCAGGACGAACGGACGTTGGAGGATGGGGCATATCAAGCGCAGGCGGCGCTAAGCATCGTCCGCTTTCGCAGGCGCCGTCCCGCCTTACCCGCGCGCCAGTTCCTCCGTGGCGCGGTCGGCGATCCGGTCCAGCGCCGCCGCATGGATGCCGGGCACGGTGGCGAGGACGCCGAATGCCTGCGCGCTGTGCGTATTGAAGCGCAGCGGCGCGCCGAAAGCGTCGGTGACGACGCCGCCGGCCTCCTCGACGATCAGCGTGGCGGCGGCGATGTCCCACTCATAGCCCCAGCGCAACGTGGCGACGAGATCGGCCTGGCCCGCCGCCACCATCGCCATGCGCAGCGCGATCGAATTGGGCTTGGCGACCATCACCAGGTCCTTGTCGACGCCGGGAAGATGATCGGCGGGGACGCGCGCGCCGGCGAAGGAGGCGCGCTCCGCGACGCGCACCGCTGCGCCATTGCGGGTCGCGCCGTCGCCGGCGGCGGCGGTCCAGACCTCCTTGCGGATGGGGGCATCGAGCACGCCCAGCACCGGCCGCCCGCGATCGACCAGCGCGATCGACACCGCCCAGCCCGGCCGCGCCCGGATGAAGTCGCGCGTGCCGTCGATGGGGTCGACCACCCATAATCGTTCGCGGCCGAGCCGCACGGCATCGTCCGCCGTCTCCTCCGACAGCCAGCCGGCGTCCGGGTCGATCCGCTCCAGACGCGGGCGGATGAAGGCGTCGATGGCCAGATCGACCTCGCACACCGGATTGCCGGGTGCCTTCTCCCACCGCCTGTAATCGCGCAGCATCCAGTCGGCCGCGATCCTGCCCGCCTCGGCGGCGACGGCGGCGACCGCCTCCAGGCGCGGATCAGGCACCGGCGACGGTCATCCCGTCGATGCGCACCGTCGGCACGTTGACCGCGCGGTGGAAGTCGAGATCGGACGCCGGCCGCAACTCGCGGAACATGTCGAGCAGATTGCCGGCGATGGTGATCTCCGCCACCGCCGGGCCGATCTCGCCATCCTCGATCAGGAATCCCGACGCGCCCCGGCTATAGTCGCCGGTCACCGGATTGACGCCCATGCCGATCAGCTCGGTGACATAGAGGCCGCGCCTGATGTCGGCCATCAGCGCCGCCGGCGTCTGGTCGCCCGCCGCCAGATGGACGTTGGTGAGGCCGGCGCCCGGCGGGCCGCTGGCGCCGCGCACGGCATGGCCGGTGGGCTGCTCGCCAAGCTGCCGGGCCGAGGCGCTGTCGAGCAGCCACGTCGTCAGCACGCCGTCGTCGATGATCGCCTGCGGCACGGTCGGCAGCCCTTCGCCGTCGAAGGACCGCGAGCGCATGCCGCGCGGGCGGTGCGGATCGTCAAGGATATGGATGCCGGGCGCGAATATGCGCTCGCCGCGCTTGCCGAGCAGGAAGCTGGTCTTGCGCGCGATCGCGGAGCCGGTGATCGCGCCGGCGAGATGACCGACCAGCGATCCGCCGACGCGCGGGTCGAACAGGATCGGCATCGCGCCGCTGGACAGCTTGACCGGATTCAGCCGCCGCACCGCCCGCTCGCCGGCGCGCCGGCCGATCGCCTCCGGGCTTTCAAGGTCCGCCAGATGACGGGCGCTGCGATAGGCATAGTCGCGCTGCATGCCGGCGCCGGTGCCGGCGATGACGCTGGCCGAAACGCCGTGGGAGGTGCCGCAATAGCCGCCCGCGAAGCCGTGCGAGGTGGCGATGGCGACGGTCGCCGCGCCGGCGCTGGCCGAGCCGCCTTCGGAGTTGCTGACGCCGGCGACGGCGCGCGCGGCCTCCTCCGCCGCGAGGGCGCGGGCGCGCAGCTCCTCCGGCTGGACCGCTGCCCCGTCGTCGATGTCGAGGTCCGGCCACGGCCCGGCCGACAGCCGGTCGGCGGGGGCCAGCCCGGCATAGGGGTCCTCCGGCGCCTCGCGCGCCATGGCAACGGCGCGGCGCACCACCGCGTCCAGCGTCTGTGCCTTGAGGTCCGATGTCGAGACGCTCGCCGAACGGCTGCCGACGAAGACGCGCACCGCCATGTCCTCGCCCTCCGAGCGGCCGACATCCTCCAGCGCGCCCAACCGCACCTGCACCGAGGTGGAGCTGTCGCCCACATAGATGGCGTCGGCGGCGTCCGCGCCGTGGGACTTGGCGACGGCAAGGGCGGATTGCAGGCGATCTATCGCGTCGGAAAGGCTGAGCATCCGACGGTTGCTAAAGCATTTTCTCCACGCAAGAAAGCCGTGTGCGCGGCCCGGACCCTCCATTTGTCGTGACGACGCTTTCGCCGCGGGCCTTGCCCGGCTATAGCGCCCCTGAATGGATGACGGCGACACGATCGAAAGCAACCGATTGAGGCGGGAGCGCGGCCGCCCACTGCGCGACCTGTGGGCGCGGTGGCCGGTGAAGCTCGGCGTTTTTGCCGCGATCCTGGCGATCGCCGGCGCCTTCCTGTTCTGGTTCATCTTCATGCGCGGCCTGCCGTCGACCGAGGCGCTGGCCAATTACGCGCCGCCGCTGCCCACCAATGTCCGCGACATCAATGGCGAGCCGATCCACCAGTTCGCCCGCGAGCGCCGCATCTACCTGACCTATGACGAAATGCCGCCGCAACTGGTCCAGGCCTTCCTGTCGGCCGAGGACAAGAATTTCTTCAGGCATGGCGGCCTCGATTATCCCAGCATCTTCGCGGCGGTCATCACCAATATCCGCAGCGACGGGCGGCCGGTGGGCGCCTCCACCATCACCCAGCAGGTCGCCAAGAACCTGCTGCTCGACAATGAAGTCAGCTATATGCGCAAGGTGCGCGAGGCGATCCTCGCGATGCGCATCGAGAACACCTTCACCAAGGAACAGATTCTCGAACTCTACCTCAACCAGATCTTCCTGGGCCGCAACGCCTATGGCGTGCAGGCGGCGGCGCGCGCCTATTTCGACAAGGATGTCGGCGAGCTGACCCTGCCGGAAACCGCCTTCCTCGCGGTTTTGCCCAAGGCGCCGTCCAACTACACGCCCAACACCCAGCGCGGCCACGCGCGCGCGCTCGACCGGCGCAACTGGGTGCTCGGCCAGATGGCGTCGAATCGCGTCATTTCCGAAACGCAGCGCGACGCGGCCATCGCCACGCCGCTGGTCTCGATCCGCCCGCACCGGACCCGAACCGACCGCACCGGCTCCTGGTTCATCGAGGATGTCCGCCGCGAACTGATCGAGCGCTTCGGCGAGGATGCCGAGAACGGCCCCAACAGCGTCTATGCCGGCGGCCTGTGGGTGCGCACCTCCATCGACATGCGCATCCAGCGCGCCGCCGAGGCCGCCCTGCGCGACGGCCTCGTCAAATATGACCGGGCGCGCGGCTGGCGCGGCCCCGCCGACACCATCGAGCTTGGCGACGGCTGGGAGGACCGGCTGAGCGCCCTCGGCCTGCCCGTCGGCTATGACGACTGGCGCGCGGCGGTGGTGCTGCGCAAGGGCGGCGGCGTCATCACGCTCGGCTTCGAGGACGGCGGCACCGGTCCCCTGCCCGACCATGCCGCCAACTGGCCGAAGCGCGGCGTCGGCGGCAGCGCCTTCAACTTCCTGAAGCCGGGCGACGTCATCCCCGTCAAGGTGGAGGGCAATGGCCGCTATGCGCTGCGCCAGATTCCCGAAGTGTCGGGCGGCATGGTGGTGCAGGACCCGCACACCGGCCGCGTCCTCGCCATGGTCGGCGGCTTCGACAGCCGGCGCTCGCAGTTCAACCGCGCCACCCAGGCGCTGCGCCAGCCGGGATCGTCCTTCAAGCCGTTCGTCTATGCCGCCGCGCTCGACAACGGCATGACGCCGGCCTCGATCATCGTCGACGGGCCGTTCTGCGTCTATCAGTCGGCGCGGCTCGGCCGGAAATGCTTCCGCAACTTCTCCGGCGGCTCGGCCGGGCCGCAGACGATGCGCTGGGGCCTCGAACAGTCGCGCAACCTGATGACCGTGCGCACCGCCTCGCAGACCGGCATGGACAAGGTGGTCAAGGTGGCCAAGGAGATGGGCATCGGGGAATATCCCGCCGTGCTGGCGATCTCGCTCGGCGCCGGCGAGACGACGGTGATGAAGCTCACCAACGCCTTTTCGATGCTGGTCAACAATGGCGGCGCGCTTCAGCCGACGCTGATCGACCTTGTCCAGGACCGGCACGGCAAGACCATCTTCCGCGCCGACGGCCGCGCCTGCGAAGGCTGCAACAGCCCCGACTGGAACGGCAAGGCGATGCCGCGCCCCGCCGACCGGCGGCGGCAGGTGATGAACGCCATGACCGCCTATCAGATGGTCCACATCCTCGAAGGCGTCGTCGAGCGCGGCACCGCCCGGGCGCTGCGCGACCTCGACCGCCCGCTGTTCGGCAAGACCGGCACCACCAACGGCCCGACCAATGTCTGGTTCGTCGGCGGATCGGCGGACCTTGTCGCCGGCGTCTATGTCGGCTTCGACCAGCCCCGCGCGATGGGCGGCGCGGCGCAGGGCGGCACCATCGCCGTGCCGATCTGGAAACAGTGGGCCAAGGTGGCGTTCGAGGACATGCCCGTCGTGCCGTTCCGCGCCGCCCCCGGCATCCGCATGGTGCGCATCGACCGCCGCTCCGGCCGCAAGGTGTTCGGCGCCTGGCCGACCAGCGACCCGCGCGCAGCGGTGATCTGGGAGGCCTTCAAGCCGGAGAGCGAACCCCGCCGCACCATCCGCCGCGAGGACATATTGGAGCGCGCGCTGAGGGCGCCCGCCGCCGACGTTCCGGTGCGCTCCGACAGCGACTTCTTGCAAAGCGAGGGCGGGATTTACTAACTGCCCTATTCGTCGGGCGGGTTCCGCCCGTTCAGCGCCCGCGCCACGGCGAGACAAGAAGGACAAGTGACCATGCGCGCCGAAGCGCAAGCCCATGCCGACCGGATCAATGACGCCCTCGCCCTCGTCCGCCGCTTCCTGGACTGGGACCGGGCGCTGCGCCGGCTCGACGAGTTGAACGCCCGCGTCGAGGACCCGACCCTGTGGGACGATCCCAAGGCCGCGCAGGAGGTGATGCGCGAGCGTCGCCGCCTCGACGAGGCGATCACGACGACCAAGGCGATCGAGACCGAACTGGCCGACACCGTCGAGCTGCTGGAGATGGCCGAGGCGGAGGGCGACAACGCCCTTGCCGACGAGGCCGTCGCCAGCCTCGGCGCGCTGTCCGAACGGGCGGAGAAGGACAAGGTCGCCGCCCTGCTCGCCGGCGAGGCGGACACCAACAACAGCTATATCGAGGTCAATGCCGGCGCCGGCGGCACCGAGAGCCAGGACTGGGCCGAGATGTTGCAGCGCATGTACACGCGCTGGGCCGAACGCCGCGGCATGAAGGTCGAGCTGGTCGACTATCATGCCGGCGAGCAGGCCGGCATCAAGTCGGCGACGCTGCTGGTCAAGGGCGAGAATGCCTATGGCTATGCCAAGACCGAAAGCGGCGTCCACCGCCTCGTCCGCATCAGCCCCTATGACAGCTCGGCCCGCCGCCACACCAGCTTCGCCTCGGTCTGGGTCTATCCCGAGGTCGACGACGACATCGACATCGAGGTGCTGGACAAGGACCTGAAGATCGACACCTACCGCTCGTCAGGCGCCGGCGGCCAGCACGTCAACACCACCGATTCGGCGGTGCGCATCACCCACGTGCCCACCGGCATCATCGTCGCCTGCCAGAACCAGCGCAGCCAGCACAAGAACCGCGCCGAGGCGATGAAGCAGCTCAAGGCCCGCCTCTACGAGCAGGAATTGCAGCGCCGCGAGACGGAGGCCAATGCCGGCTATGCCGCCAAGACCGACATCGGCTGGGGCCACCAGATCCGCAGCTATGTGCTCCAGCCCTATCAGCTGGTGAAGGACCTGCGCACCGGCGTCACCTCGACCGCGCCGGACGATGTGCTGGACGGCGATCTCGATCCCTTCATGGCCGCCGCCCTGTCGCAGCGCGTCAGCGGCGAGACCGTCGAGGTCGAGGATGTCGACTGAACGGCGCGCAGGGATGGCGGCGCGCAGCGGCCTGCCGTTCCTGCTGCCGTTGGCCCTGATCCTCGCCGCCTGTAGCGACGCGGCATCCGAGCCGAACTTCCCCCAGCCCGACCGTCCGGTCGCGCCGATCGTCTCCACCCGCTATTCCAACGAGGATTCGCGCGACAGCGCCGGCGAGGCGGAGACGGTGATGCACCTGTCCCGCGTCGCGCCGGGCATGACGGTCGCCGACATCGGCGCCGGCGAGGGCTATTATACCGTGCGGCTGGCCCCGCTGGTCGGCGAGGACGGCCGCGTGCTGGCGCAGGACATCATGCCCGAGACGCGCGACCGGCTGGCCGAGCGCGTCCAGCGCGAGGCGCTCGACAATGTCAGCGTCAAGCTCGGCGAGCCTGACGACCCCAAGCTGCCGCCCGCCTCGTTCGACCGCATCTTCATGGTCCATATGTATCATGAGATCGAGCAGCCCTATGCCTTCCTCTGGCACATGCGGCCCGCCCTGAAGCGCGGCGGATCGGTGGTGGTGGTCGATGCCGACCGGCCCACCGCCAATCACGGCACCCCGCCCCGCCTGCTGGTCTGCGAATTCGCGGCGGTGGGCTATAAGCTGGTGCGCTTCGAGGACCTGCCCGCCGCCGAAGCCTATCTGGCACAATTCGTCGCCAGGGGCGAACGCCCCCAGCCCGACAGCATCCGCGCCTGCCAGGGATAGGGCGCGGCCAAAAAGGGGAGCAGCCCGGCGGCATCTTCCCCTTTTGCGCGCCATGAGCACCCCCGTTCGTCCTGAGCCTGTCGAAGGACGACTGCGCAGGCATTCCCGAAGTGCTGCGGCCCTGAACCGTCCACCGTGCTGTCATCCTTCGACAGGCTCAGGACGAACGGAGTCAGGAAAGGGCAGCCCAATGACGGATACCGCAACCACACCCCCAAAAAAACAAAAGCCCCGCCGTCCGAAGACGGCGGGGCCTCGTGCCGAACGGATTCGGCGTGTGCCGGATCAGGCCGTGACGACGGCGCGCTGGCGACGACGCATGGCGGCGCCGACCAGGCCGAAGCCGGTGATCATCATCGCCCAGGTCGCCGGCTCGGGGATCGCCGACTGGGTCAGGGTGAAGGTCGCGTCGACATGGCCGCCGAACTTCTTGCCGTCGTTGGTGCCCCAGAAGAAGCCCTTGTTGAAATCGACGTCGTTCAGCTGGACATTCAGGATGCCGCTGTTGCCGCTGCCATAGAACAGGTCGAACGAGCCGCCATTGTCCCAGACCAGCTTGCCGCCCTGGATGCTGCCGAACAGACCGCTGGTCCAGCCCGAGGTACCACCCGTGGCCTCACCGCCGAAGCCGGGGAGCGGCTGGGTGAAGTTGAACGTCACCTTGAAGGCGTCGGTGGCATAGTCATCATCGTTGATGGTGCCTTCGGTCGTCCAGACGGTGAACATGTTGTTGTAGGTCGTGCTGCCGCCCTCGCTGAGGGTGAAATCGAGCACCGAGGTGTTCTGATGGGTGTTCACGACCAGGCCCGGATCGGTCTGCTGCGACGTGATGGTGTAGCCACCCACGAAATTGGTGGACGCATTGGCTGCGGTCGCCGACGCGCTCGCCAGAAGTGCCACGGCCGCAAGCTTCAAGAATGACTTCATTTAAATTCCCTCTCTGTTTTTCGACGCGCACAAATGCAACGTCCCACCGGAAAACCAGCGCGAGAGGATAAGCAAGGGTCGTGCCAAGCACGAAAAACTCACGATAACGGAGTGGCTTGGTTCGGTTGTGTAATATTTCCCGACACCAAAGGGGGACATACGATTAGTGACGGCTCTGCGTCATCCGGTCGACATAGGCGATGCCGATCGCGGAGATGATGAAGATCATGTGGATGATCGTCTGCCACATCACCCCTTCGGGCGTGACGCGCGCCGCCTCGGTGCCGAGGTTGCTCGCCTCGATGAAGGTGCGCAGCAGGTGGATCGACGAAATGCCGATGATCGCCATCGCCAGCTTGACCTTGAGGACGCCGGCATTGACGTGGCTGAGCCATTCCGGCTGGTCGGGGTGCCCCTCCAG
>CAZACH010000021.1:0-15697 GCA_964483275.1 uncultured Sphingomonadaceae bacterium
CTTCATGCTGGCGATGCTGTCGGCGTTGGCGAACAGGGTGCCGCTGATCTTCTGGTCGTTGTCGATCGATTCCGACAGGTGCAGGTCTTCGGCTTCGCCCAGCATCTGCTTCATGCCGGCGACGGCCTGCGGCGGCAGCGCGGCGATGTGGCGGGCCATGGCCAGCGCCGTCTCGACCGACTTGCCCCTGGGGACGACGCGGTTGACGCCGCCCAGCTCGTAGAGCCGCTCGGCAGTGAGCGGCATGCCCATCAGAACGACCTCCGCCGTCACCGTGCGGCCGATCAGCCGCATCAGGCGCGAGGTGCCGCCGATGCCGGTGCCGACGCCGATGATGACTTCGGGCTGGCTGAACCGGGCCTGCTCCTCGGCGACCCGCAGATCGCAGGCCCAGCCAAGCTCGCAGCCGCCACCCGAGGTGTCGCCGCTGATCGCCGCGATCGCCACCATCTTGCCGCGACTGAGGGCCTGTAGCGAGCGGAACCAGCCGGCGGGGTCGCCGGTCGCCGGCTCGCCGTTCACGAGCTTCACGATATCGTCGAGATAGGCGTGCTCCAGCCAATGGCCTTCGACCGAGGAGGCGAGGACGACGACGCGCGCGCCGGCCGCCTGCGCCTCGTCGAGCCGGTCGGCCAGCAAGGACACGGTCGCGCAGCTCGTCGTATGCCCGGCGACACCGCCGTCCCCCACCGTGATCAGCGCCACACCCTCGTCGGGCCAGGCGAGCGTTATCTCTGCGGCCATTGCATCCCCTTCCAAACCAATGTTGCTTGTCGCGCGCGTTCCCGGACGGGGCGCCCCGCGACTGATTCGTATGCTAGCGCATTATCAGGAGACGGCAACAGTGGCATTGCCGGTCGGAACCGCCGACGATAATGGGCGGTGAACGACTTGGAGGATTGTGACAGATGGACATCCAGAAAATCTCGGCAATGCAGATCGACCCGATCGAACAGAGCTATGACAAGCGCGACACGATCCTCTATGCGCTGGGCCTCGGCTATGGCGCCGACCCGCTGAACGAAGCGGAGCTGCCGTTCGTCTATGAAGGCGACCTGCGCTGCCTGCCTTCCTATGTGAACGTGCTATGCCATCCCGGTTTCTGGGCGCAGGACCCGGCCTATGGCATCGACTGGGTGAAGATCCTGCATGCCGAGCAGGATTTCCGGATGCACCGGCCGATGCCGCCGGTCGGCACGGTGCGCGGCGAATATTCGATCGCCGGCATCGAGGACAAGGGCGAGGGCCGCGGCGCGCTGCTCCATCAGGAGAAGGTGCTGTTCGATGCGGCCAGCGGCGAGAAGCTGGCGACGGTGCGCTCTACCCTGTTCCTGCGCGGCAATGGCGGCGAGGGCGGCTTCGGCCGGGCGATGACGCCGGCGGAAACCGTGCCGGACCGGGCGCCGGACCGGGTCGTGGAAATCCCCACCCTGCCCCGCCAGGCGCTGATCTATCGGCTCAGCGGTGACTGGAACCCGCTGCACGCCGACCCGGCGATCGCCCGCCGCGCCGGCTTCGACATGCCGATCCTCCACGGCCTGTGCACCAACGGCATCGCCTGCCGCGCCATCCTCGCCGAATATTGCGACAATGACGTGGCCCGCCTGCAGCAGATGTTCGTGCGCTTCTCGAAGCCGGTGATGCCGGGCGAGACCATCCGCCTCGAATTCTACGACCGCGACGGCGGCGTCCAGTTCCGCGCCATCGCCAAGGAACGGGATGCGGTCGTCCTCGATCGTTGCAGCGCCGAACTGTCGTGATGCAGGACGGGGGCCGGCGCGCAATGCCGGCCCCCGCCTTCTTTGAAGCGTCCGCTGCGCCGCAGCGTCGCGCCCGGGCATGGTGGCCTGATTGACGCTCCGCGTGGCAGCGGACATGAGGGGCGCGTCAACGTGATTGAGGGTGCCGTGGCGACGATCGAGATCATTCCAGTCACCGGCATCGGCGAGATCAAGCCGGGCGACGATCTGCCGCACCTGCTCCGCGATGCGCTGGAACGGCAGGGGGTGGCGCCCGCGCCGGGCGACGTCCTGGTCGTCTGCCAGAAGATCGTGTCCAAGGCGGAAGGGCGTTTCGTCGCGCTCGACAGCGTGGTGGTCGGCGCGGAGGCGCGGCGGCTCGCCGGGATCACGCGCAAGGACCCGCGCCTGGTGGAACTGGTGCTGTCGGAAGCAAGCGCGGTGGTGCGCGCCGTGCCGCATGTGCTGATCGTTCGCCATCGGCTTGGCTTCGTGATGGCGAATGCCGGGATCGACCGCTCCAACATCGGCGCCAGCGCGGAGGAGCGGGCGCTGCTGCTGCCGGTCGACCCCGATGCGTCGGCCCGCCGCCTGCACGCGGCGCTCGGCTGCGCGGTCGTGATCTCCGACAGTTTCGGCCGGCCGTGGCGCATGGGCGTGACGGCGGTCGGCATCGGCGCGAGCGGCCTGCCCGCCCTGCTCGACCGGCGCGGCGAAACCGATCGCGACGGCCGCGTGCTGGAGGTGACGCAGGTGGCGGTCGCCGACCTGCTGGCCTGCGCGTCGGTGCTGGCGACGGGCGAGGGGGCGGAAGGCATTCCGGCGGCGCTGGTGCGCGGCTATCGCCTCCCGGCCGAAACCGTGCCCGCCGCCGCGCTCAACCGCCCGCTCGCCGAGGATCTGTTCCAGTGAAGGTGGTGGTGCTGACCGGCGGGGTCGGCGGCGCCAAGCTGGTGCTCGGCCTCCCCCATGCCCTGCCGCCGGCGGATGTGACGGCCATCGTCAATACCGGCGACGACTTCCGGCACCTTGGCCTGCATGTCTCGCCCGACATCGACACCCTGCTTTACACGCTTTCGGGCAAGGCCAATCGCAGTCAGGGCTGGGGACGCGAGGGCGAGAGCTGGAGCTTCATGGCGGCGCTGCGCGAACTCGGCGGCGAGGACTGGTTCCAGCTCGGCGACGGCGACCTCGCCCTGCATGTGCTGCGCACCGCGCGGCTGGCGGCGGGCGAGAGCCTTTCGGCCATCACCAGCGCCTTCGCGCGCGCGTGGGAGATCGCGGTCGAGGTCGTGCCGATGAGCGACGATCCGGTGCGCACCGAACTGGAGACGGACGCCGGCCTGCTGGAGTTCCAGCGCTATTTCGTGGAGCGGCGATGCGCGCCGGCGGTGCGCGCCATCCACTTCCGGGGCGCCACGGCCGCCCGGCCCTGCGCGCGCGCCGTGGCCGCCATTGCAGAGGCCGAAGCGATCCTGATCGCCCCGTCCAATCCCTTCCTCAGCGTCGATCCGCTGCTCGCCGTGCCGGGCCTGCGCGCCGCGCTGGAGCAGGCGCGGGCGCCGATCGTCGCGGTATCGCCGATCATCGGCGGCGCCGCCGTGAAGGGGCCGACCGCGAAGCTGATGGTGGAACTGGGGCTGACCGTCTCCAACGACCAGATCGCCGCCCATTATGCGGGCCTGATCGACGGCCTGCTGATCGACGAGGGAGACGATTGCGCGGCGACGGGCATCGCCATCGGCCGCGCCGCCACCCTGATGCGGGACAGCGAGGACAAGCGGCGGGTCGCGCTGGCGGCCCTGCGCCTCGCCGGGGAGATCGGAAGCCGATGCGCTGGACCGCGATCGTCCCGCTGAAGGGCGGGTCCGAACGAAAATCCCGCCTGTCCGCGCGGCTTTCGCCGGAGGCGCGGGCGGCGCTGGCGGACCATATGTTCCGGCGGACGCTGACGCGCCTGCACGCCGTGGACGCCATCGACACCGTGCTCGTCCTGTCGCCGCACGCGCCCGGGGCGGGCGTCGGCTGGATCGAGGACCGGGGTCGCGGATTGAATGCGGAGCTTCAGGCGGCGCGGGCGACGATCGCGGGTCCGCTGCTGGTTATCCATGCCGACCTGCCGCTGGTGGGCGCGTCCGACATCGCGCGGCTGCTGGAGCGGGCCGCAGCCAAGGGCGTGGGCATCGCGCCGGACCGCCACGGCGCCGGCACCAACGCGCTGGCGCTCGCCACCGACGCGCCGTTCCGCTTCGCCTTCGGGGACAACAGCTTCGCGCGCCACCGCCACGGCGCGGGCGGCGACGCGGCGGTGGTGCGGCGCTGGCGGCTGGCGCTCGACGTCGACATGCCGGAGGATCTGGATGCGGCGCGGGCGCGGGGCTTCCGCTTCTGACGGTCGGGGTGGCACGGGGTGGCATGTGCTGAACCTGCCCGTTCGTGCGTGCTGCAAGAAAAGACGTCCTCCTTCCCACCGCCGTTCGTCCTTCGACAGGCTCAGGACGAACGGCGGTGGGAAGGGCCTTGCTGATTCAACGCGCGCCGCCCCACCCACGACGTCGGAGCGGGATCAATCCTCCGCCGGGGTCAAGCCTCCGGCGGGATCAGCTCGCCGGTGATGCGGATGCCGGCGCCGTCGACCTTGTAGGTCTTGTTGAGGAAGATCAGCACGGAGGTCAGCGCCTCGGCGGCGGCGGAGTTGGCGAGCGCGCCGCCGTGGATGCCGCGCAGGCCGGCCTGATCGGCAAGGGCGACGACCTTGCCGCGCGCCGCCTTGTCGTCGCCGAACACCAGCACGTCGCAGCCGATATCCTCGTCGGTCGCCAGCTTGTGGGCAGCGACGTTGTGGAAGCCCGACACCAGCGTGACGCCTTCGCCGAGCAGGGCCTGCGCGCGCTGGGCGGCGCTGCCTTCCGCCGGCATCTGCACGCGCATGACCTTGGGCGGCACCAGCGGCACGGTCGTGTCGACGACGATCTTGCCGGCGACGTGCGGCGCGATCTCGGCCAGCGTCGCCTCCTGCGCGGCGAAGGGGACGGTGACGATGACGATGTCGCCGGCCCTGGCGGCATCGGCATTGGCCATGCCGGTGAGGCCGAAGCCCAGCTCCGCCGCCGCCTTGGTCGCGCTCTCGGCGGAACGCGAGCCGATGATCACCTTGCGGCCGGCCTTGGCGAGACGGCGGGCGATCGCGGCGCCGAGTTTGCCGGTGCCGCCGACAACGGCGATTGTTGCTGTGTCCGTCATGTTTTCCCTATGGTTCGAAGGTTGAGGATTCAAAGGCCGCTGTCGACCAGCGCGGGCTGCTCGACCGCGCCGTACAAGGTCGTGCGCTGACGGACGGGGCGGCCGGCCTCGGCGGCCAGCGCCGCCATGCGGTCGGGATCGCAAAGCTGGCCGTTCTGGCCGCCGGCGGCGCGCGTGATCGATTCGTCCATCAAGGTGCCGCCAAGGTCGTTCACCCCCGCCCGCAGCGCCGCGACCACGCCGTCGCCGCCCAGCTTCACCCAGCTCGCCTGGATGTTGGTGATGAGCGGGTTGAGCACCAGGCGGGCGACGGCGTGCATCAGCAGCGCCTCGCGCGCGCTCGGCCCCGAACGCGACTGGCCCTTGCGCCAGACCGGGGCTTCCATGTGGACGAAGGGCAGGGGCACGAACTCGGTGAAGCCGCCGGTCTCCTCCTGCAGGTCGCGGATGCGCAGCAGGTGGCGCGCCCAGTGGTGATAGCCGTCGACATGGCCGAACATGATCGTCGCGGTCGAGCGCAGGCCGACGCGGTGCGCGGTGCGCATGACGTCCAGCCACTCCTCGGTCGTCACCTTGTCGGGGCAGATGATGTCGCGCACCTCCTTGTCGAGGATCTCGGCGGCGGTGCCGGGCAGGGTCGACAGCCCCGCCTGCTTGAGCCGGCCGAGATAATCCTCCAGCGGCAGTCCCAGCGTCTGCGCGCCATGGGTGACTTCCAGTGGCGAGAATGCGTGGAGGTGGATCGTGGGCGCGGCGGCGCGCACCGCGTGGATCACGTCGAGATAGGTGTTGCCGTCATAGTCGGGATGGATGCCGCCCTGCAGGCAGACCTCGGTCGCCCCGCGCGCCACTGCTTCCGCCGCGCGCCGGCCGACCTCGTCGAGGTCGAGGCGATAGGCCGGCCCCCGCATCTCGCGCGTGCTGCCCTTGGAAAAGGCGCAGAAGCTGCATTTATAGAGGCAGATATTGGTGTAGTTGATGTTGCGGTTGACGACATAGGTGACCGTGTCGCCCGCCGCCTGCCGCCGCAGCGCGTCGGCGGCCTCGGCGATGCGGGTGACGTCCGCGCCGTCGGCCTCGAACAGCCGGACGATCTCCCGCTCCGCCAGCCGCTCGCCGTCCACGGCGCGGTCGATGATCGCCTGCACGGCCGGGGAGGCGGCGGTGCGGCCGCCGGGCAGGTCGACCGGCATGACCTCGCCGGAGCCGGCGTGCCAGCCATCGGTGATCGGCAGGCCGCGCGCATCGACCGAGCGGCGCACGACGCGCGCGATGGCCGGCTCCAGCCAGATGTCGGGCGCGCGCGCGAAGGCCGGGCCGATCGCCAGCCGCTCGCGCAGCACCCGGCCCGCCGCCGCGGTTCCCGCCGCCAGCGCGTCGAGGTGCGGCCACGGCGCTTCGGGGTTCACATGGTCGGGCGTCACCGGCGACACGCCGCCCCAGTCGTTGACGCCGGCCTTCAGCAGCGCCGCCAGATCCTCCGGCGCGTGCAGGTTGGGCGGCGCCTGGACGACCATCCCGCCGCCGAGGATGAGGCGGGCGGCGGCGATCGTCCAGAGATGCTCCTCCAGCGGCAGGTCGGGCGCATCGACCATCCTGGTGCCCGGCTTGGCCTTGAAGTTCTGGACGATGACTTCCTGGATATGGCCATAGCGGCGATGCAGGTCGCGGATCGCGAACAGCGCCTCGATGCGCTCCGCCCGGGTCTCGCCGATGCCGATCAGCAGGCCCGTGGTGAAGGGCACCTTTGCCCGCCCCGCCGCCGCGATCGTCTCCAGCCGGCGCGCCGGCAGCTTGTCGGGCGAGCCGAAATGCGGGCCGCCGCGTTCCGACAGGCGGTCCGATATGGTTTCGAGCATGACGCCCATCGACGCCGACACCGGCCGCAGCGCCGCATAGTCGGCGTCGTCCATCAGGCCGGGGTTGAGATGCGGCAGCAGGCCGGTTTCCTCAAGCACCGCCTCCGCCATCGCGCGCAGGTAGGACAGCGTCGAGTCGTGGCCCAGCGCCGCCAGCGCGTCGCGCGCCACGGCATAGCGGTCCTCGGGCCGGTCGCCGAGCGTGAACAGCGCCTCGCGGCAACCCGCCTCGACGCCGGCGCGGGCGATCGCCAGAACCTCGTCGCGCGACAGATAGGGCGCGGCGACCCCGCGCGGCGGCGTCGCGAAGGTGCAGTAATGGCAGACGTCGCGGCATAATTTGGTGAGCGGGATGAAGACCTTGCGCGAATAGGTCACCACCGGGCCGAAGGCGTCGAGCGTCAACCGCTCCGCCGCCGCCACGATCTCCGCGTGGCTGTCGGTCGTCAAACGCCGCGCGAGTTGCTCGTCCGGCAGGTCTTCGTACCGCAATGTCCCATCCTCTACCAATCGGCCGCTGCCCCTCCTACGCCTGTCGGCATCAATAGCAAATGGGTCCTTGTCGCCGATCCTGCCGGCTCAGCGGCGCGGGCCCTTGCCGGCAAAGGCGGGATCGACCAGCGCCGCCTCGGCCTGGATCTGACTGGCGAGGTAGGCGCGGGCGCGGCTGCGCAATTCCTTATAGGCCTCGTCCGTGCCGGCATCGTCGCGCAACGCCACCATCCGGCCGAGCGCGTCGGTCAGCGCATGGCGAAGCGCCCCGGCCTCCTCGCCGAGGCTGCCGAGGTCGGGATAGCGCCCCTCCTCGCGAAAGCGGCGGGCGAGCGTGGCGCGCAGCGGCGCCACATCCTGATCCGCCCCGGCCAGCCAGTCCGCCATGTCGGGCAGCAGCGCGCGCAGGGCGGCGATATCGTCGCTCAAAATCTGACCCTCCTGCTCAAGCCGCAGCTGCACATGGCGCAGCAGGTGGCCGATGGTCGCCAGCGCGCTGCGCGCCGATGTGGAGGTGGCGTCGGGGACGACCGATTCCTCCAGCGTGCGTTCGACAATCGCGAGCACATGCTTCGCCGATGGGACGATCATCCTCCTAAGCCTCCATCTCGACCGAGAGATTCATTTCCTCGAAGCGCGCCTCGTCGACCGGGTCGAACCAGCCGAGCGCGGACCCCAGCGCCCGCTTCACGACATGCATCACCTCCGTCACCGTCCACGCCTGCCGCACGGTCGCCTTGTCCGACGCCGCGACGACGCAGGCAGTGTGCGCGAACATCACCGCGCGGCCGAACAGGCGGGCAAGCTGGTAATAGCGGACATTCTCCATGCGGACGTCGATGCCGCTGACCTCGCGATAATAGGCCACCGCCTTTTCCAGGTCCCAGAGCGTTTCGCCGTCATGGACGATGGGGGCGGTGAAGCCCTGGACCATGGCTAGGTCGCTCGCCGGATCGCCGATCATCACCTCCTCCCAGTCGCTCAGCGCGACGATCCGGCCATTTTCGAAAACCTCCTCGCCGAGGCCGTTGGTGCCCTTGCAAAGCGAGATGCGCGGCGCCGGCGGCGCATGGTCGCGCAGCCACTCCTCGACCTCCAGCAGATAGGGCAGCGGTTCCGCCCGCGATTCCGCGAGGCGGCCCATCAGCACCCGCAAATAGCTGGGACCGGCGTCGGCGAGGTCGCGGGGCGCCGCGATCCGCCGGTCGAAGCCCAGCGCCTTCCAGTCGACCCGGTGCACCTGCGCCAGCGCGCGCATATGCGCCTTCGCCGCGTCGAGCCGCAGCGCGTCGTAACGCGGATCGGGGTTGGCATAATGGTCGATGTTCCAGCTGCCCTCGATCATCTTGCGGACATAGAAGGGGCGCGGCGTCAGCGCGGGATCGTCTTCCCACCAGAGCGCGGCGGCCACCGGCAGATCGGCCCTGCCCAGCCGCTCATAGATGAAATATTCCTGATCCAGCGGCGTCGGATCGCCCGCGCCGGCGGGATGATCGGCGCGCAGCGTGATCGCCGTGGCCTGCGTGTCGCCGGGCTTGCGATAGCGTGCGAACCAGGTCTGGCGCGACGTGCCCCGCGTGAAGCGTTCGAGGGAGTCGACGACCACCGCCTGCCCGAAGCGGCGCGACAGATAGGCGGCCAGCCAACCGGCATCGAATTCTGAAACGGACATAGCTCTCCCACCCCAAAGCCCGGACCTTATGCGCAAGGTTTCACCGGGGAGACAAGTTTACCGCGTCACCCTCCCCAGCCCCGGTTTCCGGCGCCTTGCGCGGACACTGCGGCAACAATGCAACAGCGCGCGCGCTTTATGCGCACAGTGCCGAAAACCGTTGTCCGGGGAAAGCGGCGGCTTATGATACGCAGCCATACCTCAGCGAAAACACATATGAGAGGGGAGATAAGGGTATGAAGGCGTTTCAGGTAAGTCATCGTGCATTGTGCGTCGCGCTGGCAATGGGCGCTTCGGTGCCGGCCATGGCCGCCCAGGAAGCCGCCGAGCCACCCGCGAATACCTATGTCGGCGGCACCATGGACGCCGACATCATCGTCACCGCCCGCAAGCGCGATGAGACGCTCATGTCGGTGCCGGTCGTCATTTCGGCGGTGAGCGCCGAGACCCTGTCCAACCGTGGCATCATCAACCTCGACGGCCTCGCCCGCGCGGTGCCGCAGCTGCTGATCGGCCCGCAGGGCGGCGCCATCCAGGGCGGCAACATGTCGATCCGCGGCATTTCCGGTCCCGACCAGAATCCGTTCGGCGACCAGGCCGTGTCGTTCAACATCGACGGCGTCCAGATCGCCAAGGCGACCGTGCGCCGCATGAGCGATTTCGACCAGGCGCAGATCGAAGTGCTCAAGGGCCCGCAGGCGCTGTTCTTCGGCAAGAACAGCCCGGCCGGCATCGTTTCGATCCGCACCGCCGATCCGACGGATTCGCTGTCCGCCGGGATCAAGGCCGGTTATGAATTCTATGCGGACGAAATCCGCACCGAAGCGTTCGTCGCCGGCCCGATCACCGACACTCTGGGTTTCCGCATCGCCGGCATGTTCGACGACATGAAGGGCTATCTGGACGACATGACGCCGGAGAACAGCCCGTACCGGCCGAAGCATGGCCGCAACCCCAACTCGCAGGAATGGGCGGTGCGCGGTACGCTGAAGTGGGAGGCCGCCGATAATTTCGACGCGCGCCTCAAGGTCAACTATTCCAAGCTGAAACAGAACGGCCCGGCCTCGATGACGGCGTTCATCAGCTGCCCGGACGGCGTCCGCCAGACCGGCAGCGGCATCGACCAGTGCAGCGCGAGCCAGGGCGCCAACGTCAATGCCGGCTATGGCACGGTGATTGCCGGCATCCCGGCGACGCTCAACAAGTTCCGCTCCGATGGCGAGAATTTCCTCGACCAGAAGCAGTTGCTGACCGGGCTGGAAATGAACTGGCGGCCGTCCGACAGCGTGACGCTCACCTCCGTCACCGGCTATTTCGACCTGAAGCTCGACCAGTGCCAGAACTATGAAAACGACACCAGCTTCATGCTGCCGAGCTGCAACGTCTATAATAATCAGGAATTCTCGCAGGAATTCCGGTTCACCACCGACTTCGACAGCCCGGTCAACGTGACGGGCGGCGTCTATTATTCAGGCACCGACGCAGCGACCGGATCAATGACCTATCTGTTCGGCGGCGCCTTCGACATGTTCCCCGAGGGGGCCTTGGGGCCGGGCTCGCCCGCGATGGGCGGACCCGCCACCCCGGTGCTGCTCAACAATTATTATTTCGAGCAGCGCGGCAAGACCTACTCGGCCTATCTTCAGTTGAGCTACAAGCCGATCGAGGAAATCGAAATCAACGCCGGTGGCCGCTACACCAAGGAAAAGAAGCGCCTGCCGATCGTCCGCAATGGCGGCGGCCTTCAGGACGGCATCCTGCCCGGCATCTTCATCCTCGATCCGTCGACCGAGGTTCCCAATGTCGTGCGCAAGGGCAGCTGGAACGACTTCTCGCCCGAAGTCACGCTGTCCTACCGGCCCAACCAGAACCTGACGATGTTCACCTCCTACAAGCATGGCTTCCTGTCGGGCGGCTTCAATTCCGGCTCGGTGACGTTCAACCTGCCGAACCTCGACCTCAGCTATGATCCGCAGACCATCAAGGGCTTCGAGGCCGGCGTGAAGGCGCAGCTGTTCGACAACAGCCTGCGCGCCAATGCGGCGGTCTATAGCTATAAGGTCAAGGACCAGCAGGTCTCCAACGTCTTCAACTCCACCAACACCATCTCCAATGCCGGTGCGGTGAAGATCGAAGGCGTCGAAGTCGACTTCCAGTATCGGACGCCGCTCCAGGGCCTCGAACTGCGCGGCGCGGCCGCCTATAACAAGGCCAAGTACACGGAATATCCGAACGCGCCCTGCTATGGCGGCCAGACGTTCGCCATGGGCTGCGTCAATGGCCAGCAGGACCTTGGCGGCACCGAGCTGATCCGCGCACCGAAATGGCACCTGACGGGTGGCTTCGATTATAGCACCCAGTTCAGCGAAGCGCTGGGCTTCGGCCTCAGCGGCGGCGTCACCTATAGCGACAGCTATCTGACCGACGCCTCGTCCGCGCCGAACGGTCGCCAGCCGTCCTATACGCTGTTCGACGCGACGGCGCGCGTGTTCGGCCCCGACAATGTCTGGGAGCTGGCGGTCATCGGGCGCAACCTGACCGACAAATATTATTTCGTCGCGTCCAGCCTGGTGCCCTTCGCCGAAAGCCCGAACGGCAACCTCAGCGACCGCTTCGCATCGCTGAGCCGTGGTCGCGAGATCATGCTGCGGGTGTCCTACCGCTTCGGCAACTGAGGGTGACGCAGGGGCGGCGGTGCGTTAGCATCGCCGCCTCACTCTCGTTCCGGGGATAAGAATGGCTCATATATTGGTGATCGGCGGCGCCGGCGGCCTTGGCTCCGCTGTCGTCCACAAGCTGCTCGCGCGTGGCGATCAGGTCAGCGTCAGCGTGTTGAATGAGCGCGAAGCGGCATCGGTCCGCGAGGCCACGCCCGGCGTTCAGGCGATCCACACCCTCGACATGTCGGATGCGGTCGCGGTGCGCGGCGCCTTGTCGTCGGCGCTGGCCAATGGCCCGGCGCTGGACGGCGTCGTCGTCTGCGCGGCGATCGCGCCGCTGGGTCCGCTGGAGACGACCGGGCTGGACGTCATCCGCCGCACCATCGAGATCAACTGCGTCTCGGACATCGCGATCTTCCAGGCGGCGCTGCCGGCGCTGCGCAAGACGCGCGGGCGGCTGGTTTTCGTGTCCTCGATGGCGGGCATCGCGGCCATGCCGTTCATCGGCGCCTATGTCACATCGAAGTTCGCGCTGGAGGGCGCGGCGGACGTGATGCGCCAGGAAGCCGCCCCGCAGGGCGTCAAGGTCGTGCTGGTCGAGCCGGGCGGCATCAAGACGCCGATGGTCAGCCAGCAGCTTGAGGAAGTCGCGGCGCGGCTCAAGTCCCTCGATGGCGAGGAGCGGCAGCGCTACGGCTATCTCTATCGCGGCTTCGAGGCCGCCGCCTCGCAGGGTCATAATAATGACTCCTCCACGCCCGAGCAGATCGCCGACGTGGTGATCGCCGCGCTCGACGCCGAAGCGCCCGAGGCCCGCTATGCGGCCGGCCCGGATGCCGAGCAGCTCATCGCCCTCGCCCGCAGCGGCGACGCGCAGCTCGACGCGGCGATGGCGGGCATGTTCGGCTCGCCCGACGCATGACGAACGGCCGGGGCCTTGATCGCCAAGGCCCCGCCGACGCGGACCCGTCGGCCTATGTCCCCGTCGCGGCGGCGATGCAGGCGGGTGGCATGCGCCTTGTCTCGACGCGCGGCGTGCCGGGGCCATGGGGAGAGGCGGCCAAGGCCATCCTCCACGTCAAGAAAATCCCCTATCTCCGCGTCGCGCAGGAGACCGGGGCGGAAAATCCCGAGCTGGTCGCCTGGACCGGCATCAACAGCGCGCCGATCGCGATCTGGGAGAGCGAGCGGCCGCGCGCCGGCTGGGCCGAAATCCTCCTGCTCGCCGAACGGGTCGCGCCGGACCCGCCGCTGATCCCGCGCGACGAGGCCGATCGGGCCGCAATGTTCGGCCTTCTCCATGAACTCTGCGGGGAGGACGGCTTCGGCTGGAATCGCCGCATGCTCTCCTTCGCCGCCATGGCGCAGACGCAGCCGGGCGCCGGACTGGACGATACGGGGTTCCAGCGGCTGCTCGCCAAATATCCGGTCACCGGGACGGCGGACCATGCCCGCCGCCGCCTGATCGAGATAGTGTCGTTCCAGTCCCGCCTGCTGCGCGCGCAGGCCGGCAAGGGACGCCGATTCTATATTGGCGGGGATTTGACCGCCGCCGACATCTATGCCGCCTGCTTCGCCGCGATGGTGCGTCCATTGCCGCCGGAGCATTGCGCGATGTCGCCCGAACTGCGCGCCGCCTATACGGAGACCGACCCGGAAATTCTTGCCGCCGTCGATCCGCTGCTTCTGGAGCATCGCGATTTCATCTATCGCGACTATCTGGAATTGCCTTTGCGCCTTTGAGCGCGACAGGGCAGTCTCCCCCGGCGGATTTCATGGGAGAGGTATATTGGAAAAGCGGCGACTCGGTGCGAGCGGTCTCGAAGTCTCGGTGTTCAGCTTCGGGGCGATGACCTTCGGCGAGGGCGGGGGCTTTTTCAAGGCGGTGGGCGACACGCACGGCAATGACGCCACGCGGCTGGTCGACCTCTGCATCGATGCCGGCGTCAACCTGTTCGACACCGCCGACGTCTATTCGCGCGGCGTTTCGGAGGAGGTGCTCGGCAAGGCGCTGGGCAATCGCCGCAAGGACGTACTGGTCGCGACCAAGGTGTTCGGCCGCATGAGCGACGGCTTCGACGATATCGGCCTCGGCCGCCGTCACATCATCGCCGCCTGCGAGGCGAGCCTGCGCCGCCTCGGCACCGACTGGATCGACCTCTATCAGGCGCACAGCTTCGACGGGCTGGTGCCGCTGGACGAGACGCTGCGCGCCTTCGAGGATCTCGTGCGGTCCGGCAAGGTCCGTTACATCGGCTGCTCAAACTATTCCGCCTGGCAGCTCGCCAAGGCCGACGGCATTTCCCGGCGGCTGGGGCTGACCCGCTATATCGGGCAGCAGATTCAATATTCGCTGATGGTCCGCGACGTCGAGCACGAGATGCTGCCGGCCGGCGTCGACCTTGGCATCGGCGCGCTGATCTGGAGCCCGCTGGCATGGGGCTATCTGACCGGCAAGTTCCGCGACGCGGGGGAGCCGGCCGCCCCGACGCGGCTGGCGCAGATGGGCGGCATCGCCGCCTATGACGACGAGCGCGGCCGGCGGGTCGTCGACCTGCTGCGCGAGATCGCCGGCGCGCATGAGGGCGCCTCGCCCGCGCAGGTCGCGCTCAACTGGGTGCGGGCGCGGCCGGGCGTGTCCAGCATCCTGATCGGCGCGCGCAACGAGGCGCAGCTCCTCGACAATCTCGCGGCGGCGCAGTGGGAATTGTCGGCGGAGGAGGTGCGCCGGCTGGACGCGGCCAGCGCGCTGCCCCTGCCTTACTCCGCCGCGCACCGCGAGGTCTATGCGCTGGAGCGCAATCCGCCGCTGTTCCCGCGCGCCGCCGATCCGGCTTGACCTGATCCGCCGCGCGGATAGCGTGGCGCTCGACAATCGGACTTTCGACGATATTCGTCACATCTCATCAGAAACAGGAGAATAAGCGCATGGCGGACAAGATCCGGGTCGGCATCATTGGCATCCAGCCCGATCGCAGCTGGGGCGCGATCGCGCATATCCCGGCGCTGGAAGCGCTGCCCGACTATGAGGTCACGGCGCTGAGCACGACGCGGCAGGAAAGCGCCGACGCGGCGGCGGCGCGCTATGGCGTGAAGCACGCGTTCGACAATCACCAGGCGCTGGTCAACTCGCCCGACGTCGATCTGGTCGCCGTGACGGTCAAGGTTCCCCACCATCTCGAACTGGTGACGGCGGCGGTCGAGGCGGGCAAGCATGTCTATTGCGAATGGCCGCTCGGCAACGGCATCGCCGAGGCCCGCGCCATGGCGGAGATGGCGCGGAAGCGCGGCGTGCGGGGCGCGATCGGCCTGCAGGCGCGCGTGGCGCCGCCGATCCGCTATGTCGCCGACCTCATCCGCCAGGGCTTCATCGGCGACGTGCTGTCGTCGAGCCTGATCGGCACCGGCATGAACTGGGGCGAATATGTCGACCAGCCCAACGCCTATACCGCCGACAAGCGGGCCGGCGTCACCCTGCTGACGATTCCGGTCGGCCACACGCTGGACGCCGTCTGCAACCTGCTCGGCGAGATCGACTCGCTGTCCGCCCTCATGGCCAACCGGCGCACCACGACGATCCTCGCCGAAACCGGCGAGACGCTGCCGCTGACGTCCGAGGACCAGGTCGCCTTCAACGCGACGCTCGAAGGCGGCGCGGTGCTGTCCGCCCATTATCGCGGCGGCGTGTCGAAAGGCACCGGCCTGCTGTGGGAGATCAACGGCACGAAGGGCGACCTGCGTCTGTCCGCGCTCGGCGGCCACGCCCAGATCTTCGACCTGACGGTCGAGGGCGCCGGCGCCGACGATCAGGCGATGGCGGTGATGACCGTGCCCGACAGCTATTATGTCACCGACCTGCGCAGCGGTCCCGCCGTCAACGTCGCCGAAGCCTATGCCCGGCTGGCGAACGACCTGCGCGACGGCACCTCGACCTGCCCGACCTTCGACGACGCCGTCCGCCGGCACCAGATGCTGGAGGCGATCGAGGCGTCGGCGAAGGACGGCAAGCGCACCAGTCCCGCTTCTTTCTAG
>CAZACH010000022.1:0-15185 GCA_964483275.1 uncultured Sphingomonadaceae bacterium
GGGCAATGGGCAGTCATTATGGCGCCTTGCCGGCCCATGCCGGCCTCGACGAGGCGGCGGCGCAGACGGCGGGCGATGTCGCGGCGCGTCTGGTGGTCGTGCCGCAAATCCTGGAGGCCCGCGCGCTCGACGTGACGCCCGCGACCATCGCGCGCTTCGAGGCGGTCGGCGACCTTCGGACGGCGGCTATGTTGCAGCGCATCCTGAACGACGAAATCCGTCATGTCCGCGCGGGGAATCACTGGTTCCGGTGGCTTTGTTCCGCAAACGAAATCGATTCGACCTTAACGTTTCAGAAACTGGCCAAAATGCACTTTCGCGGTCGGATTAAGCCGCCGTTCAACGACTCGGCGCGTGGGCAAGCCGGTCTGACGCGCGCATACTATAGTTCGCTTGCAGCCGAGCCGTTTGACCGGACATGACATTTTTGCTGCTGCCGGGTGGGTTGTTCGGGCGGCGGCTAAAGATGAAAACACGGCATGGCCAACCGGTCGCGCCCTATCCCGCAGGGTCGCCGGGGGAGAAGTAAGTGTCCAAAGCAAAAACGGTCCGGGACAGCATTCGTTCCCAGATCCAGACAGGTCGCTTCCGGGTGAAGTCGTTGTTCAGGCCGCGCGAAGTGCAGTTGCACGACGCCAGCGGCGTGCGGACCATCCGCTTCTCGACGCGCAGCCAGGTGACCGCGGCGGCGGTTGCGTCGCTGTTCGTGGGCTGGACCGGCGTCGCCACGCTGGGCGTCGTCACCGGACTTGCCGGCAGCCCCCAGGTCGCCGAGCGGGACGCGCAGCTGCTCCACATGCAGCGCCAGGTCGCCATGTTGCAGGCCGATGTGCGCGCGGTGGAATCGACCGCGACCGAGACCGTCGAGCGGCTGGAGGGCCGTCAGCGGTTCCTCGCCCGCGTGCTGTCCGGCGATGCCGACATGGCCCAGCTCGCCGCGATGCTTCCCCAGAATGACGATGTTTCGGTTCCGACCGGCCGTTATGCCGAACTGGTTTCCCCGCTGGCCGCGCTTGAAAGCCGCCAGCTCGATCTCGTCCGCCAGGCCAGCACCGCCGCCATCGCGCGCTATCGCGACACCGAGGCGCTGGTGCGCCGCGTCGGCCTGACGCCGTCCCGCCTGATCCGCCAGTCGATCGGCGTCGGCGGTCCCTATGAATCGGCCGACGCGCCGAGCGGACCGCTCGCCAATGCCGACCCGCAGTTCAAGACGCTGTTCGTCAACTGGACGAAGCTGGACCGTCTCGAAAAGTCGATGGTCGCGGTGCCGGCGCTGAAGCCGGTCAAGAATTATCGCTTCACCAGCGGCTTCGGCGTTCGCTACGATCCGTTCAACGGCGGCGCCGCGATCCACGCCGGCATCGACATGGCCGGCCCGATGGGCGAACCGATCTATGCCACCGCTGATGGCGTCGTCGATCGCGCCGGCTGGTATGGCGGTTACGGCAATCTGGTCGAACTCGGCCATGGCAAGGGCATCCAGACCCGCTATGGCCACCTGTCGAAGATTCTCGTCAAACCGGGCGCCAAGGTGCGTCGCGGCGACCTGATCGCGCGCATGGGCTCCACCGGCCGCTCGACCGGCAGCCATCTCCATTATGAAGTGCGCATCGACGGGGCGGCGGTGAATCCCATGCCGTTCCTGCAATCGTCCGAAGCGCTGGCCGCCGTTCAGGACCGCAACGAGGCGATGGGCGGGCCGGAGACCGCGCTCGCGCGCTGATCCGGCGTTGAAGACGGGGGCGCAAGGCTCTATCTTCCCCTTATGGAAGCCGTAACCTTGTCCGATATCCGCCTGACCGCCGCCGCCGCCGCGCGGGTCGCGGCGATTGCTGCGCGCACGTCAAAGCCCGCCATATTGCGGCTGTCCGTCGATGGCGGCGGTTGCGCGGGCTTCCAGTATAAATTCGATCTTGCCGAAGCCCCGCAGGCGGATGACAGCATCGCCGAAACCGATGGCGTGCGGCTGGTCGTCGACCCGGTGAGCCTCGATCTCCTCGCCGGTTGCGAGGTCGATTTCGTCGAGAGCCTCGGCGGCGCGGCCTTTCAGGTGCGCAACCCCAATGCTCAGTCGGGTTGCGGCTGCGGGACCAGCTTTTCGATCTGACGGCTGGCAGTCCGCGCCGGAAGGCCGCATAAGCGGCACATGAAGATCGCGACTTTCAACGTCAACGGCATCAAGGCCCGTCTGCCCCGCCTGCTGGAATGGCTGGACTCCGCGCGGCCGGACATCGCCTGCCTCCAGGAACTCAAATCATCGGACGAGACCTTCCCGGAAGCGGAGATCCGCGCCGCCGGCTATGGCGCGATCTGGCACGGGCAAAAGGGCTTCAACGGCGTCGCGATCCTCGCGCGCGGCCGCGATCCGGTGGAAACGCAGCGCGGCCTGCCGGGCGATCCCGACGACACCCACAGCCGCTATATCGAGGCGGCGGTCGACGGCCTGATCGTCGGGTCGATCTATCTGCCCAACGGAAACCCGCAGCCCGGCCCGAAATTCGATTACAAGCTGGCCTGGTTCGAACGGCTGATCGAGCATAGCCGGCGACTGCGCGCGGCCGAGGTGCCGGTGGTGCTGGCCGGCGACTATAATGTCTGCCCGACCGACGAGGACCTGTTCTCGCGTCGCGCCATGGCGAGCGATGCGCTGGCCCAACCCGAAAGCCGCGCCGCCTTTCGCCGCATGATCTTCGACGGCTGGACCGACGCCATTCGCGCGCGGATGCCGAGCGGGCGGGTCTATACCTTCTGGGACTATCAGGCCGGCTGCTGGGCGCGCGACGCGGGCCTGCGCATCGACCATCTGCTGCTCAGCCCGCAGGCTGCCGACCGGCTGGTCGATGCCGGCGTCGACAAGGCCGTGCGGGGGGAGGAGCGGGCCTCCGACCACGCGCCGACCTGGGCCGTGCTGTCGGGCGGTGCCGCTTAGGCCGGATCGACATTCAGCCCATGCCGGCCTGCAAATGGCGCTTTCGCGCGCTTCCGGTGCTCACGTACCTGAAGTACGCTGCGCTCCGGGTCACGCAAAACCACCATTTTCGCCTCGGCCTGAACTGAATGTCGATCCGGCCCAGGGTATCGCGTTAAATCGGCACCGCCATTCCCCGATGCCCGTTCGTCCTGAGCCTGTCGAAGGGCGGCCGCTCAGACCCTCCCACCCGCACGGGCCGGAGCGGGTCTCACAAATTGGCGCTGTCGTCCTTCGACAGGCTCAGGACGAACGGAGCATAGAAGGAACTGGCACGCAGTTGGCTGGAGCCGCGTCCGCTTTAGTAAAGGAACATCGGCAGGCCTTCGACCTTCAGCAGCTTCGCGCGATAGGCGGCGGGGTCGTAAAGGGCGGTGACGTCGACCGACTTGACGGCGGTGAGCACGGTGTCGGCCGGGACATGGCAATAATTGCCGTCCTTGAGCACCACCATCCGGCCATGCTGGCCGCGTTCGAGCAACTGGATGGCGAGGCCGCCAAAGGCGAAGCCGACCATGCGGTCGAGCGCGTCGGGGGCGCCGGCGCGCATCAGATAGGCAAGCTCCTGCAAGACGGTGCCATGGCCGGTGCGCTGCTCGATCTGGGTGGCGAGGCGATGGCCGATGCCGACGTCGGTGCGATGGGTGGCGGATTTGGCGCGTTCGCCGTCCTCCCCGTCCTCACCCGCGAGGCGGGCGCCTTCGGAGATCACGCAGACCGCGTAATTGGCGGGATTGGTGCGCTTGTCCTCCTCCAGCAGGGGCAGCAGCACGTCGAGGTCGGCGGGCACTTCGGAGATGATCGTGCGGTCGACCTGGGCGAGGAAGCCCGACAGCAGCGCGGTTTCGCCCGACCGCCGGCCGAACAGCTCGATCACGCCGATCCGCTCATGGCTTTCGATGGTGGTGCGCAGCGCGTTGATCGCCGCGACCGAGCGGCTGACGGCGGTGGCGAAGCCGATGCAGTAATCCGTGCCGTAGACGTCATTGTCCATCGTCTTGGGGATGGAGATCACCGGATAGCCGAGCGAGGCGAGATGCGCCGAAAAGCGCAGCGTGCCGTCGCCGCCGAGCGTCAGCATCGCGTCGATGCCGAGATGGTCGAGAATGGCGAGGACATGATCGGTGCGGTCGCCGCCGGGCGCGGTGCGCGGGTCGACGCGCGAGGTGTGGAGCATGGTGCCGCCGGTGCGGTCGATGCCGCGCACCTTCTCCCGGTCGAGCCGCACGGTGTTGGCGGCGATGCTGGCCGGATCGCCGGCGTCGATGTCGAGCAGCCCCTGCCAGCCGCGCATGAAGCCGACCACGTCCCAGCCAAGGTCGCAGGCGGACAAGGTGATCGAACGGATACAGGGATTAAGCCCCGGCACGTCGCCGCCGCCGGTGAGGATGCCGATCCGCATGAAATCTCCCGCTTCCCTGAAAACCGTGGACAGCCTATCGACTGTCGGCATGCGCCTCAACCGTCGAGAATTAGCGTCAGAGGCGCGCATCCTGCTGGGGCTGGCATGGCCGGTCGTGCTGACCAGCCTCAACTGGACGCTGCTGCACCTGATCGACATCGCGGTGGTCGGGCATTTCAGCACGCATGAGCTTGGCGCGCTCGGCGCCGGGCGGGCGCTGACCTTCATCACCATCGTCATGGGCATTGCCGCGCTGTCGGGCGTGCTGGTGTTCAGCGCGCGCGCCGACGGGGCGGGGACGCCCGAGCGCTGCGGCGACTTCCTGCGCTCCGGCCTGCTGTTCGGCGGGGCGATGGGCACGGTCTTCATGGTCGTGCTGTTGCTGTGGGCCGAGCCGCTGATCGTCCTGATCGGTGTGGCGCCCGATCTCGTGTCGAGCGGGTCGCGGGTCGTTCAGGCGATGGCGCTGGCCTATCCGCCGCAACTGGTGATGACGGCGGCCGCCTATTTCCTGGAGGGCGTCAGCCGCCCGCGCCCGGCGATGGTCGTCAACCTGGCCATGCTGCCGCTCAACGGCATCCTGGCCTGGGCGTGGGTCGGCGGGCATTGGGGCCTGCCGGCGGCGGGCGCGGCGGGCGCGGCGCTCGCCACGGCGACGGTGTCGCTGTTCGGTGCGGCGGCGATGCTGGTCGCGGTGTGGATCGTCCCGCGCGCCGGGGAACTGAACGTCCACGAAGCCGGCATGGCGGCGTGGCGACGCGCGGTGCGCGGCGTGCCGGCGCTGTTCCGCTTCGGGCTGGTGCCGGGCCTCGCCTCCGGGCTGGAACTGGCGGGCTTTTCCTGGCTGATCGCGCTGTCGACGCAACTCGGCGCGGTCACGGCGGCGGCCTTCCAGACGGTGTTCTCGCTCCACAATTTCGCGTTCGCCTTCGCGCTCGGCATGGGCTCGGCGGCGGGCGTCCGGGTGGGCAATGCGGTGGGCGCCGGCGATCCGCGCGCCGGGCTGGATCGCAGCATCATCGCCGTTGTGATGGCCGTGATGTGCATGGGCGTGATCGCCGGTGTCTATATGCTGACCGCCCGGCCGTTGGTGTCGCTGTTCTCGGCCGATCCCGCCGTGCTGTCGGTCGGGGTGGCGATGCTGCTGATGTTCGCGCCGTGGATGCTGTTCGACGGGGTGCAGGTGGTGTTCGTCTATGCGCTGCGCTCGATGGGCGATCAGGTCGTGGCCGGCGTCAACGGCGTGATCGCGTTCTTCTTCGTGACCGGCGGCCTCGGCTGGCTGCTCATGCGGCTGGACTATGGCGCGGCCGGGCTGGTCGCAGCCATCGCCGCCGGGGTCGTCGCCGCCGCGATATTGCAGGCGGCGCGGATGTGGATCATCACCCGGCGGGTCGTGCCACGAACGTCAGGGTGAGGCCGGTCGCGTCCTGCGGCGCGTCGATGGTGGCGCCGGTGAAGGTCGCGGTTCCGCCGCCCTCCAGCCGCCGGATCGGCGCCGGGATCGTCCAGCCATAGAGGATGCGCCCGTCGGCGCCGAGCAGGGAGGCGCGGATGTCGGGCACGGTCAGCGCGTCGCCGGTGGGATTGCGGATGCGGCCGGTCAGTTCCAGCACCTCGTGCCCGCCCTCGACCTGACGCCGGGAGGCATCGCCGACGCGCTCGAGCCGGAGCAGCGAGGCCGGATCGGATGCGCTGCCGCTCGAAATGCGGGTGCTGAGGCTGCCGAAGCCGCCCGCCATCCACAGCGTGACGTTGAGGGCGAGCAGCAGCACGCCCACCGTCACCGCGATCGCCGTCCACATCTTCGCCGGGTTGCGACGCGGCCGGAAGGGCGGGGCGTGGACGAACGGGTCGAAATCGTCGGCGACGGTCCGTGTCGCGGGTTCGGGCGCCTCCTCGAAACGCGGCGGCGCGTCGGTCGCCCATGACGGCGGCGGCGGCGGCGGCGCACTGCTTTCCGGCACGCCGAGCGAGGTATTGGGATCGGCGAGCAGGCTCTCGGGCGCGTTCTGGAACCAGCTGTGCTTGCATTGGCTGCAACGGACGCGCCGGCCTTCCACGCCAATGGCCGTGTCCGAAACCAGATAGCGCGTGCTGCAATTCGGGCAGGTCAATAGCATTGCCGGCCATGTCTCCCAGATGCCCGAAACGGGATTTGTGAATATTGGTTACCGATGAAGATGGCGGCCGGCAAGTATCGCGCGGTCATTGATGCATCGTGCGGCTGGACGGCCCCCGCGACGGCGTGCCATTGCGGCGGATATGGCCAATGTCGTTCGATTCGAGCATGTCGGACTGCGTTACGGCACCGGCGCTGAAATCCTTTCGGACATCAGCTTCGCGCTGGAGGAGGGGGGATTCTATTTCCTCACCGGCTCGTCGGGCGCGGGCAAGACCTCGCTGCTGCGGCTGCTGTACCTCGCGCAGCGGCCGAGCCGGGGCTTGATCTCGATCTTCGGGCAGGATGCCGTCACCATGCCGCGCCGCGACGTGCCGGGCTTCCGGCGGCGCATCGGCGTGGTGTTCCAGGATTTCCGGCTGGTGCCGCATTTGTCCGCCTTCGACAATGTGGCGCTGCCGCTGCGCATCGGCGGCGTGCCCGAAGCGCAGGTGCGCGATTATGTCACGGAGCTGCTGGACTGGGTCGGCCTTGCGGCGCGCTCGTCGGCGCGGCCGGCGACGCTGTCGGGCGGCGAGCAGCAGCGGGTGGCGATCGCGCGGGCGGTGATCAACCGGCCGGACCTGCTGGTCGCCGACGAGCCGACCGGCAATGTCGATCCCGAGATGGCGCAGCGCCTGCTGCACCTGTTCGACGAACTCAACCGGCTGGGCACCACGGTCGTCGTGGCGACACACGACGTGCACCTGCTGGCGCGCGTCAAGGGGGCGATGACGATGGGGCTGGAGCGCGGCCGGCTGAGCGACCCCTTCGGCACGGCGCGGTTTCCGCCGCGCCAGCGCCCGGAGCCGGCGGGGGAGGGGACGCCATGATCGGCCTGCCGCGTCGTGTCCCGCCGATCCTGCCGTTGTCCCGGACGCTGGGGCTGATGGCCTGGGTGATCGCGATCATGATCTTCCTGTGCGCCCTGTCGCTGGCGGCGGGCCTGTCGATCACCGCCGCGACCCGCAACCTCGCGGGCGAGCTGGACCGCTCGCTGACCGTCCAGATCGCCGAGCCGAATCCCGATGCGCGGGCGCGGCAGGCGCGGGCGGTGGTGAAGGCGATCGAGGGCATGGCGGGCGTGGCGGCGGTGCGGGAGGTTCCGGCCGGGGAACTCTCCGCCATGCTGGAGCCGTGGCTCGGCGCCGGCCTTGCGGCAAGCGACCTGCCGATCCCGGCCTTGATCGACGTGCGTCTCGACGATGACAGCGTGGGCGTGAAGGAAAGGGTGACGCAGGCGGTACGTGCCCGGTCGGCCACCGCCCGCGTCGACGATCATGGCGGCGCGCTGGGACCGCTCGGCGGGCTGCTCGACAGCCTGCGCGCGCTGGCGGCGGCGGTGGCGCTGATGGTGGTGCTGGCGGCGGTGGCGGTGGGGGCGCTGGCGACGCGCTCCAGCCTCAACACCCACCGGGCGACGATCGAGGTGATGCACCTGATCGGCGCGCGTGACGAGCAGATCGCCCGCATCTTCCGCCTCCGGGCCGGCATGGAAGGGCTGATCGGCGGCGCGATCGGGCTTGCCGGCGCGGCGCTGGTGATCCTGCTGCTCGGCGATCAGGCGGCGGCGCTTGGCTCGGGCCTGCTGGCGGCGGGGTCGATCGGCGTCGGATCGTGGATCGTGCTGCTGGCCCTGCCCCTGCTCGCCGGCCTGCTGGCGCTCGCCACCGCCCATGTCACGGTGATCCGGCTGCTGGGGCCTTACGCATGATGCGCCTCGTCGTGCGATTGCTGGGCGTCGCGGTGCTGGCGCTGACATTCGGCTTCGTGATCTTCGTCCTTGCCCTGCCGGGACCGGCGGGGGACGAGAAGACCGATGCCGTGGTGGTGCTGACCGGCGGCGCCGGGCGGATCGCGCGCGGGCTGGAGCAGGTGCAGACGGGCCGGGCGAAGCGGCTGCTGATCTCCGGCGTCGATCGCACGGTGCGGCCGGTGGAGCTGGCGGTGGCGGTGGGCCAGCCGGAGGCCCTGTTCGACTGTTGCGTCGATCTTGGCTTCGGCGCGGTCGACACGCGATCGAACGGTGAGGAGACGGCCGCCTGGATGCGCCGCCACGGCTATAAATCCCTGCGGCTGGTGACGTCCGCCTGGCACATGCCGCGCGCGCGGCTCGAACTGTCGGCGAGGCTGGGTAGGGAGGTGCGGATCGTGCCCGACGCCGTGCCGTCCGAGCGCGCGCCCTCGGCGATGATCGAGGAATATGCCAAATATGTGCTGCGGCTGGCCGCGCTGGGGCTGGGGATATGATGGCATTGCTGCGCTCCATCCTGTTCGCGCTGGTGTTCTGGCCCGGCTCCGTGCTGTTCGTGCTGGCCGCCATGCCGCTGGGCGGGAGTCCCCGCGCGGTGGCGGTGGTCGCCGATGCCTGGGCGCGCTTCCATGGCTGGTGCGTCCGCCGGCTGCTGGGCATCCGGCTGGTCATACACGGCCGGGTGCCGGGGGAGCCGGTGCTGATCGCCGCCAAGCATCAGTCGATGTTCGAGACGATCGCGCTGCTCGATCTGGTCGACCGGCCGATCATCGTGCTGAAGGCCGAGCTTGCCCGCATTCCGATGTGGGGATGGCTGGCGCGGCGCTATGGCATGATCCCGGTGGAGCGCACCGGCTCGACCCGCGCCATGCGCGAGATGCTGCGTGCCGCGCAGGCGGCGCGGGCGAGCGGGCGGCCGGTCGTGATCTTCCCGGAAGGAACGCGGGTGCGGCCGGGCGAGGCGCCGGAGCTGCGCCCGGGCTTTGCCGGCCTCTACAAGGCGCTGGGGCTGCCGGCGGTGCCGCTGGCGGTGGACAGCGGCAAGCTGCTGCCGAAGCATCGCTTCGTGCGCCGCGCGGGGGTGGTCAATTTCCGTTTCGGCGAACCCATCCCGCCGGGCCTGCCGCGCAAGGAGATCGAGGCGCTGGTGCACGCCGCGATCAATCGCGATCCGGCGGCGGGCTGACGCGGCTTTCCCGCGATGCCGATCAACCCGCTGGCGGCAATTGCCCGACCGGATCGAGCGGCTTGCGCCCCTGCCTGATCTCGAAATGCAGCTGCGGTTCCTCGACCGAGCCGGTTTCACCGACCCGCGCGATGATGTCGCCCTTCTTCACCGATTGCCCGCGCGACACCAGCAGCGTCTGGGCATGGGCATAGGCGGTGACGAGGTTGTTGCCATGCTTGAGGAGGATCAGCTCGCCAAAGCCGCGCAGTTCGTTCCCTGCATAGGCGACGGTGCCGTCGGCCGCCGCGCGGACGGGCGTGCCGGCGGCCGCCCGGATGTTGATGCCGTCATTATAGCGCCCGTCCGGCTTGGCGCCGAAACGAGAGAGGATCGTCCCCTGCACCGGCCAGATGAAGCGGCCATCGAAGCTGGCGGGCGCAACGACCGGCTTTGCCGGGGCGGAGCCGGCGGGCGCGGGAGTCGCGCGCGCGGTTTCGGTGGCGGCCGGCTCCCCGCCCGTGATGAGGTCGTCGATGTCGAGGTCGAAGGCGGCGGCGCGCTGCTCCAGCGTCATCGAGGCGACCTCGGCGCGGGTCGGCAGCAGCAGCTTCTGCCCTTCGCGCAGGATATAGGGTTCGGTGAGCGCGTTGGCGTCGACCACCCGGTCCCACGACACGCCATAGGCCCGGGCGATCGCGATGCCGGTTTCGCCGTGCTTGACCTTGTGCCAGCGGCCGCCGGGGATGCGCAGCGTCTCGCCGATGCGGATGATGAAGGGCGGGTGGATGCCGTTCGCGCGGGCGATGGCTTCCGACGCCGCGCCTGTGCTGTTGGAAATGGCGCGCAGCGTGTCGCCGGGACGCACGACATAGCTCTGCTCGGCCACCTCGACGGCATCCGGCACGACCGGCCGCGCGACCCAGGCGGGCTTGGGCGGCGCGGATGGCGCGGGCGCCGGCGCGGGGCGCGGGGCGGGCGCGGTCGGGAAGGGGCTGGTCGCCGGGCGATGCGGCGCGCAGGCCGCAACGCCGGCGAGAAGAACGAGGATCAGGGAACGGCAGTTCAGGCGCATCGGCCTGTTTAAGCAAGGCGAGGCCGCTTTATCCACCCCTCCGGTCTTCAAAACGACTCGTAGCGTCGGATCAGCGGGGCAAGCGAGCGGTCATGCGTGAGGTCGAGGTGCAGCGGCGTCACGCTGATATAGCCATCCTCGATCGCTTCCAGGTCGGTGGCGTGGGCGGGGGTGGACACCGCCGGGCCAAGGCCGAACCAGAAATAGGTGAAGCCGCGCGGGTCCTTGCCTTCGACGATCTGGAGGCGGCCATAATCGCGAATGCCCTGCCGCACGACGCGCACGCCGCGGACCCGGTCGGCCGGGCGGGCAGGGAAATTGATGTTGACGAGCGTGCCGGGGTCGAACGGCGTGTCGAGCAGCGGCCGCAGCACCCGCTCGCCCCATGCGGCGGCCGTGTCGAAGGGAACCTGATCGGCCATGCCCTCGCGCGCATAGCCCTGGCTGAGCGCGATCGACGGGATGCCGGCGAGCGCGCCTTCCATCGCGGCCGATACGGTGCCC
Source organism: uncultured Sphingomonadaceae bacterium (assembly GCA_964483275.1). Classification (GTDB taxonomy): domain Bacteria; phylum Pseudomonadota; class Alphaproteobacteria; order Sphingomonadales; family Sphingomonadaceae; genus JBBCJR01. The sequence continues at coordinate 11,029 of CAZACH010000022.1, forward strand.
GAATAGGTGACGTCCTCGGCCAGGTTGGCGCCGCGATTGACGCCGGAGAGGATGAGGTCGGGCCGGTTGTCCTTCATGACATGGGCGAGGCCCATCATGACGGCGTCGGTCGGCGTGCCGGTCACGCAATATTTCTGAAGCCCCAGCTGGCGCAGCCGGACGGGGCGCGTCAGGGTCAGCGAGTGGCCAGTGCCCGACTGTTCCTCCGACGGGGCGACGATCCAGATATCGTCGGACAGCCGCCGGGCGATCGCCTCCAGAACCTCCAGCCCCGGCGCATGCACGCCATCGTCATTGGTGAGCAGAATTCGCATGCGGAACGGTGTAGAGGAGTTTGCGCCAAAAAAGAAAGCCGGCTGCGAACAGCCGGCTCTCCATTTGCCTGGGCATGGCGCCGAAGCGCCGGTGCGTCAGCTCGCCGGCTGGGGCGTGCTGCCCCCGGTCGAGGCCGAGGCGCCGGAGGCCGGGGCCGGCGCGCTGGCCGCCGCGGCGGCCTGGTTGAGCTGCTCCTTGGTCATGGCGATGATCGCGTGGGTCTCGGTGCGGGCAAAGCTCGCGACCGGAACCATCGGCTGGTAGGAGCCGGTGTCGATCGTGGCGAGATCGCCTGAACCGTCGGTGGCCGGTTCGACAGCCGTGATCGTGCCGACGCTGTTGCCTTGCGGATCCTTCACTTCGACGCCGGCGGCGAGGACGATCTTGCCCTCCGCATCGACCGAGGCCGCTGCCGCTGCCGGAGCGGTCGCCGGCGCGGCAGGCGCGGGCGTTGCCGATTCAGGCGCCGCGGCTGCCGGAGCGGCCGCATCCGTGGCCGCCGCGGGCGCCCCCGCTGCCGGGGCCTGCGCCGCGGCAGTGGTGTCAGCCGCAAAGGCGGGCGCTGCAACCAGCAGGGCAGGCAGGACAAGATAGCGATAAGGCTTGATCATTAAACTCTCCAGATTGTTGCGCATTACGCCGAATGAGGTTTGCGTTCCCTCCCCGAAAGGCAAGGAAAGCGCGGTAAATCGACGCTGTCGCGCGATAAGGCGTTAACGATTGCGGGAATTGCGCGGCTGTTCGTGCGTGGCGCGCCGCTGGTCGCGCGCCGGCCGATCGGCGGCCGCCGGGGCCTTTTGCGCGCCCGGTTCACACAAACGTCATCATAGCGTGGTCATAGGTCGCGCGAAGCCGCCACTTCCGCGCCGATTTTCTTGTAAGCGCGGCGCTTGAGGCGGTTGGACCACGTCGCTATAGGCGCGGTCGGGGCATTGGTGGCGGCCGCCCGCTACCACCGATTGCCTGTCGTCGATCGGAGGGGTTTAATGGCAGAAGCCACGCAGCTTAGGGAGGGTGACGGCCAGCAGCCGGCGAATTTCGCCCTGCCGAACGGTTATGTTCCGTCCGCAGACGAAACGTTCATGAACGAGCGGCAACTGGCGTATTTCCAGGCCAAGCTGCTTGCCTGGAAGGACGCCATCCTCAAGGAATCGCGTGAAACGCTGGCGACCTTGCAGACCGAGTCCCTCCGCGAGCCGGATGTGACCGATCGCGCCTCCTGCGAGACCGACTGGTCGATCGAGCTGCGCACGCGCGATCGCCAGCGCAAGCTGATCTCCAAGATCGAAGCCGCGCTGCGCCGCATCGACGAGGGCGAATATGGCTATTGCGAGGTGACGGGTGAGCCGATTTCGCTGGGGCGCCTGGAAGCCCGGCCGATCGCCACGATGACGCTCGAAGCCCAGGAAAAGCATGAGCGCATGGAAAAGGTGTCGCGGGACGAATAGTCCCGGCGTTTACGCCCCGGAAAGCTGCCGCTGCTAGAGAGGGCATGTTTTTCCGAGCATAAAGAACGCTGCGAATGACATCAGAGGGTTTCCAGGCGGCCGGCCAGGCCATGTCCGTCGATGCGGTTGCGCATGACAATGCGCGCGATTCCGGCCGTGACAGCATGTTCCTGCATGCGACCCTGCGCTCGGCCGGCCAGCAGGACGGCTATGTCGTGCGGGTGCGCAACATCTCCGCCGGCGGCATGATGGCCGACGCGGCCGGACGCTTCCGGCAGGACGAGCCTGTGGAAGTGGAGTTGCGTGGCGTGGGGACGGTGCCGGCGCGAATCGCCTGGGCGGACGAGGGGCGAATCGGTGTGGCCTTCCTGGCCCATATCGACCCCAGGCTGACGCGGAGGCCGGTAGGCGGTCGCCGCTGAGGAGCGGCGGCCGCTGCCTTCGCCGGCCGTCAGATGCCGGACATTTCTTCCTTGATTCTAAGCTTTTGAGATTTGAGTTTGCGTAGCGTGCCGCTGTCGGGTAGGGGGCGGCGCATCTCCCGTTCGATGTGGTGATCGAGTTCCGCGTGCTTCAACGACAATGCGGCAACGTGCGCATTCGGCATGGCAACCTCCTTAGTCGTGTCGGGACAGGGGAGTAGAACACAGGTCGGGTCGATTGTCTCCCCGGTATGCGACAAGCCGTGGGCGTCTTTGCATGAACGCGAGGCCGTGGGGCAGTGGCGCCCGGCGTTGCAAGCCGATAGATGTGATGCACATGGAAGAAGCAGCCGAAATCCAACGCCGGATCGACCAGCTCAACGAGGAGCATCGCGACCTCGACGCGGCCATTGCCGCGCTTGTCGAGAAAATGGGGCATGACCAGCTCCAGATCGCGCGGCTGAAAAAGCGCAAGCTGCGAATCAAGGACGAGATCAGCAAGCTGCTCGACAATCTGCTGCCCGACATCATCGCCTGAGCGATCCGGCCTTCGATGGCGCGCCGTTCCGGTGTGTGGTCGCGAGCGACGGGCGTTGGGCGAGGCCCGGAATCAAAGGGGGCACGGCCGGACGGGCCGTGCCCCGATCATCTTCGCGACGGTCAGGCCGCGTGGCGGGCGGCGCCTTCGATCGCGGCCGAGGATGCCGACGCGCCGATTTCGACCTTGCGCGGCTTCTTGTGCTCGGGGACCTCGCGGACGAGATTGATATTGAGCAACCCATTCTCGTAGGACGCACCCACGACCTTGATGGTGTCGGCGAGGTGGAAGCGGCGCTCGAAGGCGCGCTTGGCAATGCCGCGATACAGGAATTCGCGATCCGCCGGCTCACCGTCCGCCGCCTTGCCGGTCACGACCAGCACGGTCTCCTGCACGGTGATGTCGAGTTCGTTCTGGCCGAAGCCGGCCACCGCCATCGAGATGCGATAGGCGCCGTCGCCGGTCTTTTCGATATTATAGGGAGGATAGCTGTCATTGCCCTCGCCACGGGTGGCAAGGTCCGACAGGCGATTGAGGTTTTCAAACCCGATCGAGGAGCGCAACAGAGGCGCAAAATCAAAACCACGCATAAACCCAATCCTTTCGTTCAAGCGATCGAGAAAACAGCCCGGGCCGAAGCCCCGGACACCGACGGCCCAACCGGCGCCGTCGACGGCATCGAGATGGGTCGCCCATCACGCATTTCAAGAGATTAACCCTGTTCGTCAGTTTCGTGGAATGACTTGCTGTGGCAATAAGGGAGGATGAATGAATTTGCGTCCCACAGCGTGATCGCCCCCAAGCTGATTGACAGCCTTTACCTGGAAGCCATGGTGCTTGCGGATGAGGCGCGATCCTATTTCGACCGCAACGGCCAGGATGACCGCGCGGCGCTCGATCCGCTTGGAAGAGTGGCGTTTTCCTGCGAAAGTTTGAAAGTCACCACCCGCCTGATGCATGTGGTTTCGTGGCTGCTGGTGCGCCGCGCGGTCGAGGCCGGCGAGTTGAACGCTCATCAGGCGCAAGGCCGGGAACGCCGCCTGGGAGACGCAAGCACCAGCGACGACTCGGCGCTGAAGCCGCTGCCCGAGCGCGCGCGCGAACTCGTGCGGGCGAGCGACGATCTCTACAAGCGCGTCCAGCGCCTGGAACGCGAACTGGAGGTGGGGCAGCAGGCCATCCCCAGCCCGGCGCGCAGCCTGCTCGACCGGCTGGAGCGCTCGCTTTAGGCCGGATCGACATTCGGCCCATGCGGGCCTGTCTCGATCCGATCAGTGTTTTGAGAGCATCGAGCGTTAAATCAGCGCGGGCATTCCCATCCCCGTTCGTCCTGAGCCTGTCGAAGGACGCCAGCACCCACCTGTGATCCGCTCCGGACCTTGCGGGCGGGAAGGCCTGCGCTGTCGTCCTTCGACAGGCTCAGGACGAACGGAG